>JBDUEH010000164.1:0-5694 GCA_040002555.1 Gemmatimonadales bacterium
CGAATCGGATTCGAACCCGAGATATTCAACACAACGTCGGCGGAACGGCAGAACTCATCAGCATGCATGGCCGCGGGGCCCGACCAGCATTGCTTGTGGGCATCGTAATATGCCCATGCAGTACCAAACCCCAGTTTGTCCAACGCGGCGCCAGCAAACGCGAGCCCGTATTGGGGATCGGTGCTGGTGATGTGTCGCGACGGGTCGTAGCAAGCGGGATAGTCCTCGCTGTCCTCGACAAACCGAACGTCGTGACCGAGCTGGCGGAGGCCGATCAGGTAATGAAGGTGGTGCCACGCCAGACCGCCGATCGGCCCGCGGATGAGATAGCCAAGTACCACTATTCGCAGGCGATTACCAATAGCTGGGGCAGTCACAATCAGGCGAGGGCGGCGCCTCGGCCTCGACGCTCGGTTGCCGTGAGACGGGCACCGGGGAGCAGTGAAATCCTCTCCCTGTCGACGTCAGCGGCCTCAACGGACGCCGTGACATTTGGTGAAGCATGGCCCTTCGCCTTCGCGATTTTGATTGCCGTGAGCGCCTCCCGGACCGCACCCATGGCACTTGCGCATTCCTTCAGCGAGCGAATCGCAAGCACGAGAAAAGCGATCCCCATTCCGATTCCGGCCACAAGATTTCCCTGAGCGAGTGCGGTTGCCGAGAGCAGCGCCGTGACCGTCGCAACGCCGACAGCCGTTGGGGAGAACAGAGGCCAGAACTTGAAACGAGCGAGCTGGCGTCCCTGTCCGTGTTCCTCGATTGCGAGCAGCAGCCGTGCGGACGCAAGCAATCCGCGACGGAGCTCAAGATCCCACCGGTCGAAGTCGCCGCCGCGAAGTACGCTGGTGCCTCCGTCGCGAAAGTCGGCTTCGAGCTCGGACAGCCAGACAGCAGGCTCTTTCCAACCCTCTGACCAGATTGACTCGATTCTGGTGCGAGGCATAGCCAGTGCCGCACTGGTGTGACGCCAGGGCGACAGGCCCCACTGCAATCGGCCGTGGAGCCGTGCCATCGGTTGCAGGAAATGAAGGAGGCCAGTCAACAAATAGCGTTTCGCCCTGCGCGGCCCACTCGCGCTCGGGGTGGGAAACGTAGCGCGAGACGCCGAAACGGCCGCCTGAGTCAGCGACGCACCTAGTGCCAGCCCGACAAGTGGAAGCGCCACCAGAAGCGGCGCCCAGAAGAGTCCGACCACCGACAGGACAAGCAGCGCAACAATGATCAAATACCATTCCGGCAGGGAGAGCAATGCCCCGAAGCCTCGTGGCAGCGGCTGGTACACTGATTGGAACAGCGCGCTTCCCCACGTGCCATGATAAATGCGGCGGCGCGGCGTGAAAAACTGGGTAAGATGGTCGGCGTAGATTCGGCCCGCCCAGCTGACGTGTCCGGCGGAATTGTATTTCTCCGGCCACTTCTTTTCGAGCATCGCCTCGGCCTTGCCGTAGCCCCATTGCTGCCGCAGGTACGCTCTGGCTGACGATCTCCGCTGATGCCAGACCAGGGCGGCCGGCGTGAACCCGAGGGTCCAGCCACGTTCTTGAATACGCCAACAAACATCGACGTCGTCTCCCGCAACGCGGAAATTCGGATCGAACCCGCCCACTTCCTGAAGCACCGAGCGACGGAACGACATGTTGCATCCCGGAATGTGCTCGGCGATGTCATCCGTCAAGAGGACGTGTATCGGGCCACCCGGTGCGTTGGCCACCGCCTCGGCGGTTTCGCCATTGTCGGGCGGCGCGATATTGGGACCGCCAACGCCAACGAAGTCGCCAGTGCGGAACGCAAGCGCGAGATAGCGAAGCCAGTGCTGGTCGGGCCATGCATCGTCGTCGATGTAAGCGACAATTTCTCCGGTAGCCGCATTCGCACCCGCATTTCGCGCGGCGCTGAGTCCCTGATTCTTTGTCTGAACCAGCCTTACCCCCGGGTAGCGACTAACGATTGCCGCGGTGTTATCAACAGACCCGTCGTCAACTACAATCGTCTCGAAATCCGGATAATCGAGAGCCGCGATGCCTTCGCAGCATTGGGCGATCGTGCGTGACCCATTGTATGTACAGACCACGACTGAAATCCGGGGCCATTCTGAATCGGCGCCGAACGGAACCTCGGCGAAGGCCCGTGCGACTTCTACCATGGCGCGCTTCGGCCGCCGGTCACGGGTTGTCAGCCCGAAGCCCCAATCGAGTATGTCCGCTCCTCCCCGGTGCCACTCGTCGGTCCAGGAAAAAGTGAATGCCCCCGCACAGCCCGATGAGAACGCAGTGCGGATCTGCCAGGCAAGTGTCTCGGCCTGCCGATCTTCGCCGTGCCGAATGCTGTCGAGCCCGATCTCGGCCAGTACCAAGGGCCGATCACCGGACAGATTGTGGAGCCGCTTGAGGTAATCGGTAAGTTTCGGCTGCGACTCCAGAAATACGTTGAAACAGACGAAATCACCGGGCGGCTTCAGATACTCGGTTGTCGGGTAGTTCACATAACTGACCAGACAGCCCGGGTCTTCCTCCTTGACGGCGGCATAGAGCTGCTTGAGGAATCGTTCGATTTTCTCAGGTCCATACCATCGCACAATCGATGATGGAATTTCGTTACCGATCGTAAACGAGAGCAACGCGGGATGGCCGGCGCATTCCCTGACGCTGTCCCTGACTCGGGCCTCAATCGACTTGCGCACATTCCGCTCAAGGAACGTGACGTGCTGTTCCCAGCCGAAACCGACCATGACCCTGAGGCCGTGGTCATGCGCGACGTCGAGTAACCATCGAGGCGGGACTGTATATGTCCTGATCGCATTCGCTGACATCCGGGCGATCTCAGCGAAATCCGCGGCGACAGTTGCCCTGTCGTGATATAGAGAACCGTAAGCGTCAGGCGCGAACGGCCCATAGGTTACGCCCCGGATGAAAATCTTCTCGTCGCCGACGAAAATAAATTTACCCCTAACCTCTGGCCTTTCACCGGCGACCGCTGCTAATCGCTCGTCCCGCGCGGCACCGGTGTCTTGCTGCCCCTGCGTTTTCACGAAGTTGGACGGGGGGCGAGTCGGGTCGATGTCAACGAAAGTCAATTAATGACTCGACAGTCACTAGTATGATCATTAAATCCCGCAGGGAAGCGTGGGGGTAATTGCGAGGGGGCCGTATCATGAATCAAAGTTTTTCTTGCTAATGATTGAGGGTCAATCTAAGACAAATGAGCTCATGCCGCGCCCAGTAATTTCAAGTCGTCGGGTGATCCTGAATGCTGACGATTTCGGGCTCACACCGGGCATAAACGCGGGTATTATCGAGGCGCACACCTCCGGGATTGTATCGAGCACGAGTCTGATGGTTCGAGCACCGGCAGCCGAAGCAGCGGCCAGCGCAGCTGCCCAATGCCCGACTCTCTCGGTTGGCCTGCATCTCGATCTAGGCGAGTGGGAGTTCGTGGGCGGGGAATGGGTCGCGCGATATGAGCGCGCTCCACTGACCGACGGACTCCGGGTTGCGGCAGAGGTCAACGCCCAGCTCGAGAGATTCCGGCGACTCACGGGAAGGAATCCAACACATGTTGACTCGCATCAACATGCTCACCAGAACGAGCCGCTACGCTCGATCGTTTTGGACCTTGCGAGACAGATTGGCGTTCCCGTGCGACACTTTTCGCCGAACGTCGTTTACGTCGGAGATTTCTACGGTCAAAACGAGACCGGAGACGCCTTTCCGGAGCGGCTAACTCCCCGATTTCTTTGCGGCCTCATCGAATCCGTGGGCGACGGAATCACAGAGCTCTGTTGTCATCCCGCACAGGTCGTCGATTTTGATTCGACATATGCAGCGGAACGGTTGAGCGAGTTGGCGTGTCTGCGGGATCCGAGTGTGAGAGCCGCAATGGACAGCGCGGGAATCGCGCTTGTCTCGTTTGCTGATGTCGAGGCCGGGCGGGAATGAGCCGGAAGGAATCACGTTCGTCATAAGCCGAGGCGTTGCAGCAGAGGGCGCAGCACGACTTCGGACCGAAAGAATTCGTTGGCAATTTCTCGCGCTGCCCGGCTGTGGCGAATGAAGTCGCTGGCGATTGAATCAAACGCCGCCACAACGTCATCGGGGTTATTAAATGCGAAGAGTCCTTCTCCCGTGGGCAGGACGGTGCCGAAGCCGGTGTCCTGGGTAACGACTGGGCGTCCGGCCGCCAAATAGCACGCGCTCCGCTCGCTGAACCAGCCACTTCTCAGCCGGATGTTGAGGTCGCGCGCAACGGTAAATTCACCGCTCGAGGACTGGATGTAATCTCGATAATTCCATGGGTCAGTCGAGATCGCGCTGCCGTCCGTCACGCGCCAGCCGTGCTCACGGAGAAGTCCGCGCGCGTTGTCAGGCATGGAGAACGCCGCGACAGTGGCTCCCCCCGCGTCGTACTCGTCCGCTTCGGTGAGATTGGTGGCGAGCTCTATCGGCTGCGCGATCCGTCTCGGGATATCGATGAATTTCAGGAACTCGTGGTGCTTGCTCCATTCGTACAACTCTCCCTCGAACTCGATCTCTCTGCCTCGCTGCAGCCAGTTGCCAATCGTGGTGAATTCGTCTCTCGTCGGAGGGCCGCAATCCCACAGATCCATCAGAACTGGCTGGCGAGTTGTCGCTCGGTGATTAGGAAGCGCCGGGATGCGGCAGTCAACGCGGCCGATGTTCTCGCCGTAAGTGACCGAGTCGTCGTGCTCAGCAAGCACTTCTCGCGTATCTCCGATACCTGTTACGTGCGCGAGCTCGCGATACACTGGATCAGTGCCGAAGAGCACAAGGCGCCTCACCTTGAGACCTTCCTGGTCGAGCCGCGTAGCACCGGCGATGTTGAACACCGCGTCAGCATCTGCGAGAATCGCTTCAGCTTTTGCCGCTTCGATGCCAAACCACGCCTTGTCGGAATAGCTTCGACGGTAGGCCCATCGGTCAGCGAAACCAAACCGCTCGGCGACTCGAGCAAGGTAGGGGACTGCGTAGTCTGAGTCGCGAACCTTGCGTTGCCGAACCGGATCGTATGGCCAGTCAGAGGTCGTCTCGAAATAGTACACGTCGTGACCCAGACGCTGAAGACCAACGGCGACCTGCATCGTCATCCACGCCATGCCGGCATACGCGTCGGAAGCAAGCGTGCCGAGCACAACGAATCTTGCCACTACAAGCCGAGCCAGCGGGCGATGATGTTGCGCTGAATCTCGGACGTGCCGGAGTAAATCGTGCTGGCGAGCGAGTCGCGCAGCGCGCGCTCGGCCTCATGGCCTTCGACAACGGCGGCCTCACCGAAGATCGTTGATGTCGCGCGCGCTGCGGCGACGTACGCTTCGCTGATGACGAGTTTTGCGATCGCCGCGTCCATCGACACAGTGCGCGACTTGTCGAGAAGCGACGCGGCACGGTAGAGCATTGTACGTGACGTATCCAGTCTCACCTTCATCGTCGCAATCGCGTGCGACACGCCCTGGGATTTGCCGATCGCCTCGCCGGCAACCTTGGTTTTTCGCGCGTGCCGGATAGACAATTCGAGCAGCCGGTCCATGGCGCCGACATGAATCGCTCCAAGGCAGATCCTTTCCCAGTCCATTGACTGAGCGAATATCTGCCCGCCCGCGCCGACGGTGCCGATGACCGCAGCCGCTGGCACAATCGCATCCTCGAAGATCACTTCACTCATGTGACTGGTACGCAGTCC
>JBDUEH010000165.1:0-5686 GCA_040002555.1 Gemmatimonadales bacterium
TAATCGTGCTGCTGACAAGCGCGATCGCCATCGTCGAGCGCATTCTCGTTACCCCGGACATGCTCGTCCTACTCGGCGTCGCTTCGTACTTCCAGGATTTTCTCAACGTGTCGGCGTTCACAGCGGGCAACGAGTACGGGCTGCCGATGAACTACTGGACGCACATCGGCAACATCGACATGCAGCGCGCGGGTTCGATTTACCTGTCGAGCCAGGGCTTCGCGATTCCGTTCCTCATCCTTTTGCCGGTCGCGACGGCGTGGGTGTTCGGTGCCTCAAAACGCGTCACGACTTCAATGAAGGTCGAATACGCGATCATCTGG
Source organism: Gemmatimonadales bacterium (assembly GCA_040002555.1). Taxonomy (GTDB): domain Bacteria; phylum Gemmatimonadota; class Gemmatimonadetes; order Gemmatimonadales; family Gemmatimonadaceae; genus UBA4720. Next base: position 324 of record JBDUEH010000165.1, read on the forward strand.
GCTGGACTCCTGCTGAGCATTAGGCGAATGACCATCGTAGTCTGCGTTATCCAGCTCGTTCTCGTTGTATTGATGCTCAGGAAACCGGAGTGGGCGGTTTCAGGAATGCACGGGGGCGCGTTTGTGGCGATAGTGACGCTTGTGACTGTTCCCGGGCTCGCAGGATTTCTGTGGGACACGCTGACCTGGCAAACCGGCAGCAGCGCCTTAAACTCGAAGGATTTCGCAAAAGGCTTTACTGCATTCTTCGCGCACCCGTTCGGCGCGGGGCTGGGTACCACCGACAAATCGGCAGTGCGTGTGGGCCTCGGCCCGCTCACTGCGGACAATGGTTACTTCAAGTACGCCGTGGACCCTGGCATCGAGGGACTCATCTCCCACCTCGCGATCTACGCCGGTTTCCTGACTGCCTCATTAAAGGTTGCGCGGTCAGCGAGCACGCTCAATAGAAGACTCATGGGAAACATCGTTGTCTTCACGACGGTTGGAGCGATGATCAATGCAACGACGGGCGTTCCGTTCAACGCGTTGACGCTCTCGTATCTGTACTTCTGGTTTGCCGGTGAGGTGGTGACGATTGCTCAACAGGAAACTGTGAAAAAGCCCGCAGCAAAACCGGTACAGCAGCTCGAGCTTTCCGCCGCATGACGTTCGCGCCACGACCTCCCGCAACCGAGGTCGGCGGATCGCTCCTCAAGTCACTCGCCGACAACAGCAGCGGGAACTCTCTCGCTACGCGTATGCGGCGCGCACGTTTTTCTCTTTTCCTGTCGTTGCTGGCAACGGTGAAGGGACACGTCGAGATACTCGACATCGGTGGCACTCAGGGATTCTGGAACCTGATGACCGGCGGTGACCTTGGTGATGCGCGAATTACTCTTCTCAATATTGAAGAACAGGAAGTTGCGTCCAGCCAGTTTGTCAGCACTGTTGGCGACGCGCGGAACATGCCGAAGTTTGGAACCAAGTCGTTCGATGTGGTCTTCTCCAATTCCGTTATTGAGCACGTTGGCACCTACGACGACCAGCGACGGATGGCCAACGAAGTGATGCGCGTCGGCAAGCGGTATTTCGTGCAGACGCCGAACAAGCGCTTTCCACTCGAACCACACTTCCTTTTTCCGTGGTTTCAGTATCTGCCGGCAGCTGTTCGTGCGCAGATGGTGCATCGGTTCGATGTTGGCTGGTACAAGCGCATTCCGGAGTTGAGCGCTGCACGCGCGGAGGTCGATTCTGTTCGACTTCTGACGAGGCAGAAATTCGCGGCTCTCTTTCCCGAGGCCACCATTCACACCGAGCGGATCGGCGGTCTCGCAAAATCGTTTGTAGCGTACGGCGGCTGGAGCTGATCTACAGCCTGATCCGCTTACTCAGGACGCGAGAGCAACCTTCAGGTGCCTCGTAGCTTCGGCCAGTGCCTCGGTTGCCAACGGACATACCAGCGTGCCGCTTCCGGACCGAATGATCTTCAGCGCCGCTTCGCGAGAGAGTCCGGCGCGGTACGGACGATTGGCAGTCAAAGCCCCTTGTCGTCGACGAACTTGGTGTGCTGCGGTGGCTCTGTGGCAATCGCCAGCGCAGTAACATCAGGCGACATGAGTGATGCCCACCATTCAGTCTCTTCGCGCCAGCCCGCGGACGATACGCACCAGGTTGGCGTCGAACAATTGTCCGCTGCGCTCCCGAGTCATGCGCATCGCGACCTGAATCCTGCGCTGAGTTACAAACGCATCGACTGTCGGCGAAAGAAGAATAATTCGCGAAAACAGCGGAATGTCGCGGTCTGCTTTCCTGTCCGGCCCACTTCCGTCCCAGTGTTCGTCGATGAATCTGATTGCGTCCGCAGTCGCCGTTTGAGAATCCCATCCTCAGGGCCATGCTCTCGCCTCGCTCAGCGCGAGAGAGAATTGGTGGTTGAAAGCCCTGGCTCCGGCTCTTTCTTCCAAGAAGACCGGCGACCCGACACTTGATCGCGTCCCGGCTTGCAGTTCCCGCGTGATGAATGACGCTCTTCGTCTTCTGCTGGATTGCCGCAAGATTCAGAATGAGCAGCAACACTCCATACAATGCGACCTTGTCAAAGGATGACAGATCGAGCTCCGCGGCAATACGCATTCCGATGCCGCACCTCCTCGCCGTGTGACCTTCGACTCGGTCTTCGGTGAGATCGAGTGCGCGCGACATTGCCGCCAACACCTCGGACAGCGATACGTGCGTCACCTCCACCTCAATAATGCGGGCCTGGCCGCGGATCGGCTCGGGTGACTCGAAGCGTTGAGATCAGGTACGATCAGCTGCGATGGAGGCATTTTCCTCAGCTTGATTCAATCGGCGCTGGAGCTTGGTGAACCTGAATGACGCATCAGCGGCCTAATTGTTTCCTCCTTGACGGGCCAATCGAGGGTCGAGGACTCTGCGGCCTAAGGACCAGCAGCCATCGATGATCGGCGACTGATTGAGGCCTCAGTACAAGGACGGGGTACTAACTGCCTATCGGGGCTCAGGTTCGCCCTGCCGGTCTGTAACGAAGGGCTTCCGCGACATGTCGCTCTGTTACCGCGTCGTCCTCGTCGATGTCGGCGATGGTTCTTGCGACCTTCAATACTCGGTGATAACCCCTGGCCGAGAGCGATAGTGACCCAGCGGCTTTTTGCAGAAGGGTTCGCGCTGCGGTTTCGATGTTTCCATGCGAATCGATCCACCTGCCCGGCGAATGCGCATTGCACTCAATCCCGCGAAGTCGTGCAAACCGAGACGCCTGTCGCCCACGCGCCGCGTCAACGCGAGTCCTCACGACGCTGCTCGATTCGCCGGATGCGCATGAGCTGAGGTCATTGAGCGGAACGGCACCAATGGCAACATGCATGTCGATGCGGTCGTTCAATGGTCCCGACATTCGGCTCGAGTACCGCTCAACCTCCGAGGGAGAACAAGTGCACTTTCCGGTTAGATCGCCGAGCCGGCCGCAGGGACAAGGATTGCTTGCGCCGACAAGAGTAAAACGAGCCGGAAACGGGACCGACATCGTCGCTCTCGAGATCACGACCTTGCCGTCTTCCATGGGCTGACGAAGGCCCTCGAGAACGGACCGCGGAAATTCCAGCATTTCATCGAGAAACAACACGCCATTGTGGGCGAGACTTACCTCACCCGGGCGGGGAGTACCTCCACCACCGATGAGCCCGGCGCTCGATATCGAATGATGCGGCGAACGGAACGGACGAGCACCCGATGCGAGCGCCTGACTCGTCAGCGTTCCCGCGACTGAATGAATCGCGATTACCTCGAGCGATTCTGCTTCGCTCAACTCGGGAAGAATCCCCGGAAGGCGTCGTGCGAGCATCGTCTTTCCCGCGCCCGGCGGCCCGATCATCATGACATTGTGTCCGCCAGCCGCAGCGACCTCGAGCGCGCGCTTTGCACTTTGCTGTCCAACCACGTCCGCGAAGTCCAGCGAGTCCGTCGACGGCTCCGCCACCGGTGGGCGCGCAATAGAGATCGACAACGTCCCACATCTCAGCTCGTCGGCAAGCGCGCGAAAATCGGATTGCGCCGATAGACGAAGCGAGCTGACTCGTCCCGCTTCGGCCAGGTTCGCCAGCGGCAGCACGAGCTGATCGATCGACTTGCACGCGTCCGCTCGGCGAGCGATCGACAGTGCGCCGCGGATTCCTCGAATGGTTCCGTCAAGGCCAAGCTCCCCGACAAACAACCTGCCCTTTATCACTGACGGGTCGAGTTGACCCGTCGCCACCAGAATCCCAATTGCAATGGGCAGATCGAACGCAGTGCCTTCTTTGCGAACGTCGGCCGGCGCAAGGTTCACGGTTATGCGCCGCGGCGGCATCTTGAACCCGGAGTTCACGAGTGCGGCGCCAACGCGTTCTCTGCTCTCTTTCACGGCGCCGAGTGGGAGGCCAACCATCGTCCATTGTGGAAGTCCGGCTGCAGCGTCCACTTCGACGATAATGTCATATGCCTCGATCCCCATTAGCGCCGCCGATTTCACGGCAGCCACCATGGGGACAACCTGCCAAGGGGTGGCTGTGGCGCTCGCATCGGATCGGTGCGCGTGACATCCAGAAACCGCCGAAATTCGTGCCCGGCGGAACGAACCAATCTCGGCTTTCCGGCGTATAACATCCGCATGAGCCGAGCGTATCCGGCTCTCCTGAAGACGTACTCATTCGAGGTCTACATATTATGAATGTCCGATATGTTGCAGTAACGGCCGCAATGGTCGCAGGCGTAGCAGTCATGCAGGCCCCATCGTGCAGCGCGCAGGCGCCGTCTACGGTTGTACCGGCCAAGGTCGGTGGATTCCAGCGCCCGAGCGACGCGGAGCTCAAGAAGAAGCTCACGCCACTGCAGTATTCGGTAACCCGCCAAGAGGATACCGAGACGCCCTATCGCAATCAGTACTGGGACAATCACGAAGCGGGCATCTACGTCGACATCATTTCCGGCGAGCCGCTCTTCAGCTCCACCGAGAAATACGAATCAAACACCGGCTGGCCCAGCTTCTGGAAGCCGCTCGAGCCCGGCAACCTCAAAGTCACGACCGATCACAAACTCGGCTATGCGCGGACTGAAGTAAGATCAGTTCACGCTGACTCCCACCTCGGTCACCTGTTCGATGATGGCCCGAAGCCGACCGGCCTCCGTTACTGCATGAACTCGGCGGCAATGCGTTTCGTTCCGGTCTCACAGCTGCAGGCCAAGGGATTTGGGAAGTACCTGCCCTTGTTCAAGAAATAAAAAAACACGGCGCGGGCGCCCACACGGGCATCAGCGAGAGTGGCGCGTGCTCGATTGCTACCTTGTATGCAATCACCGCCGCCAACTTACTAATCCCATAGGCGAAGATGATCACGGCAAACGTTGACTGTACTTCGCTGATGAATCCGATGCCGCCCGTCCTGTCGGGATGCGATGCGACGAGAACGAGTTTGAGTCTCGACCTTCGGTAGAGATACCGCGTCCAGATGACGATTTTCCAGGCGATCCTGAGCCACCAGTAGTTCAGAATCAGGAATGCCACGAGAAGCGCCCATGCACCCGGGGCCGTCAGCCCGAATAGCGTTTGAACGTTTCCTGCCGGCCCGCTTCCGGTGTGCCAGCTGTGCATGGAATGCGTTGCGAGCTCGGGCAGGATCGTTGCAGCCGCAGTCAAATAGGCGAGCGCAATGCAGACTGCTTCCGGAACCGGCGTCTTTTGCGGTCTCTGTGTCCAATCCAGGAATAAAAAGAACGGGGCACCCTTTCGGATGCCCCGCTCTCTTTTGCAACTGCTACTTCTTACTCGGCGCCGGGCGGTACGACGATCATGTCGGAGCCCACCGTCACGATAACGAAGTCATCGC
>JBDUEH010000166.1:0-5667 GCA_040002555.1 Gemmatimonadales bacterium
GTCAACGCGCTCGTGAAGCCGGCAGCACCCGTTGGTGCCGCGTGGTCGAGCGCCCTGTAAAGCTCGACCTTGCCCTTCCACCCACGATTGAATTTCGCGAATGTCGCCGGTGTGTCGAATCCGGCGTACCCGCGCGGGAGCATGCCCGGGAACGTAGCCCCGCCTGCGAGAAGGTCACTGTTCGCGCTGTCGAGCAGAGCGGAGATGTTCGCCAGAACTTTCTGCTTGCAGACGATCGGTGCCAGCGCCGTGCCGAGTGCTCCCTCAACGGCGTAAGGGATTCCAAGCGTGTCGCGATACTCAAGAGCCTTGTAATAGTCGATCGCTTTCAACGTCTTTACCAGTCCGCTCGCTGCGGACTTCTGCTGAGCGGAAAACTCTGCAGTCGCACCCGGTAGCGCCGCGAGAATCGTGTTCGCTGCGCGGATGTTGCGGAAAAATGCGGTGAAATTTCCACCGCCCGAGAATGCGCTCGGGTCAGGCGTGCCATTCAGAAACTCGTTGACGTGCCGCGATTCGGAAGCGTCGATGCGGTATCCAATTCGTGACATGACTTCGGCCAAGTTGATGTAGTTCGCCGTGGGCGACACCGAGTACAGCACGCTGCGCGTTGTTGTATCCGGTAAGAAGGTTCTGAAACCCACCAAGCGACAAAGGCTTCGATAGTGTTTCGTCGAGCGACGGATTGTTCAGATCCGGTAAGCCGGTGGAGTCCTTGCAGCCAGCAAGGAGCGCCCCGGCAAGAAGTACTGCGATGTATTTCTTCATGTTGGATATGGCTCGTTTGTTGGATGTCATAAGTCGGCTCGTTCGTAACGCCGGCGGTCAAAAGCAGGCGCTCGTTCAGGGTAAGGAATTCTTCCTGCGCGAAGTTACGAGAAGTTATTGATGAGGCTCTGGCCTTCATTGATGAAGGTCTGCGTCGCGAGCAAACGTTCGTGACTCCAGGAAATACTCCACGTCCAGTGTTGGCGACCACATCGCTCTGTCTGCGACCCTGTCAGGATCCGACCGACGTCGTGGCGGTGAACGGGTTCGTGATGAGCCGATGTGAAGAGTTCCACCGAGATTTGCATTGACGACGGTTCCGCTCGAGGTGTAGAGCGTTCCCGGCGGTCCGCTGGCCTGCTCGGTGTAGATCGTCACTGGCGAGATGATCGTCGCCTGATCGTTGTAGCTGTCGATACCAGCGTTCAGCGTGAAGTCGAGGCTCTGACGCTCTTTTCGAAAACACGTTGAGGATGCCCGTCATGTTGCGGAGGAGACGGTAAACATTCTCAGGCGTCTTGAGTAGATAGAACTGGATAACTCTTATTGCTTGGTGATCAGCTGGACAACGCCGCCGATGTGGCCAGTCCCGAACTTGTACTGGGCCTCGTAGCTTTTGTAAAAATGTATCTCTGCCAATTGCGAAGCGGGAACGGCTTTCAGTGTGTTGATGTCACCGTAAAACGTATCATCCATGAACACGTGCGCCGCAACTTCCTGATTGCGGGGATCCAGCGACTCACGTCCGCGGCCGCGGATGAATTCAACGTGCGTTCTCAAGACCACGTCATACGCCGAAGCCGCGTGCAGGGCTTCGATATCGTCTTCCCTGAGAACATCCGCCCCTCCGTGCAACTCAGCCGATTTGGATCTGACGCAGCCGACACATAAGACGATCGACACCAGCGACAGGAACAACCTTGCTCGTGCAAACATGGTCAGCCTCGGAGCGAGTACAACAATCCGTAAACGAGCGCCCGTTAACAGAATGGGGTCTGGACCATAAAGCGTCCAGACCCCATTTACCGCTCACGCTCAGGCTGTTATTGGCACTTCAGATTTCCAGCCCCGCGCACATCCGTCTCGGCCTGCGGGTACGGAAGTACAAAGTTGAACGGATCGCCTGGATAGGGAGAGAGGGGTCCCGGCGGAAACGACGCAGCGTTGAGACGGCCATACGCGCGCAAGTCCACAAGACGCTGAGGTCCATCCGTCAGCAGCGAGTAGCGTTTCTCGTATAGCAACGCATTGATAGCCACCGTCGCCGAACCAAATGCGGCGTACGGCGCCAGACCACCAGAAGCGACGCGCACGATATTCAAGTCTGCCGCAGCGCCGGCAAGGTCACCCGCCCCGATTTTCGCCTGCGCACGAAGCAGGTACAGTTCCTCGTTCTTGAGAATCGGAATGGGACGCGTCTGGTTCCCCGGGTTGCTAGTCACCGTCACCGCTGGATCATATCTCGTGGAAAAGTTGACGTTGTCGACTTTGAGCGTGGCTGGCACGGACTGCACCACGATCTTTGAGATACGCTTGTCGCCCGCCTGGAGGCTGTCGAAGACAGACGACGTAAAATGAATCCGCGAGTCGAACAGCGGATTCGCCGTTTCACCAGAAGCCGTGCTGAACTGATAGTAAGGTCCGCCATCAAGTGAACCAGCGCCGGCCAGCGCGATATTCAGAGCCGTGATCGCGCTGGTAAAGCTCGACGTCGTTTTGTCGGCTAACCCGCGGTAGACCTCGATCTTTCCTTTCAACCCGCGGTTGTACTTAATCTGATTGGCGATCGTGCTATAATCTCCACCAACTGAAGTCCAACCCGCCGGAAGTGTGGCGGGAAACACTGTTGTACCTGCAGTCTGCGCCGCCTGAAGGTCGGTGTAGCCAGAATCCAGGAGGGCAGAGATGTAGGCGAGAACTTTTGTCTTGCAGACAATCGGTGCCACGGCTGTGGGATCCGCAACGGCTACCGGCAAGCCAAGAGTATCCCGCGTCTCAAGCACGCGATAGAAATCGTTCGCTCTAAGTGTTTTCACAAAGCCGTTAATCGCCCCCTTGTCTCCAGTGGTGATTTGCGCCGTCGCCCCGGGCACGGCATTGAGAAGGTTGGTCTCGGCCCGAATCGCCGTAAAATACGGCGAATACCCGCGTGCGAGGAAACCGCCGGGAGACGGAGGACCTTCCAACGTCTCGGATATGAAGCGTGATTCCGAGTTATCGAGTCGCAGAAAATCACGCGACATTGTTCCTGGGAACACGAGGAACGGATAGTCGAGAGCGTTTCGCTCCTGATTCAAAATACCCGTAATGAGCAGCTGGAGGTTGGGCCTGGTCAGCGCCCCTCCGACGGATTCCACCGACGGGTTATTCAGGTCAGGTACCCCTGTCGAGTCCTTGCAAGCTCCAATCGCGAGTGTAGCACAGGCGAGAGCGGCAACGTGTCTCTTCAAAATGATATATGTCATGGCTGAATGTTGTCTGGCCTAGAAGTTTGCGAGAATTGAGAAGAAGAACTGCCGGCTCGGCGGGAACGGTGTCACGTCCTGCGCCTGACGAATGTTCTGGCTGCCGAAGTTCGAGACTTCGGGATCGAGACCGGTATACGGCGTCCACGTCTTCAGGTTTCGGCCGCTTACTTCCAGCCGAACATCCCGGCCGGCCCCGTTGAACAATGACGAAGCCAGCGCATGGGGCAGCCCGAACGATACGGCTATTTCGCGCAACTTGAGGAATGTGGCTTGTTCCGCATAAACCGGCAAACCGCCGCGGTAATTCAGGAATCGTCTTGCTGCGAGTGCCGTGTCCTTCCCGAGACCCCCTGCGTCGAAATAATTGTTGGTCAGGTTGATGGCCTTCCCACCCTTACGCCAATCGAGCAAGCTGGTCAGACGCACCGGGCCAAGATCGAAATCGTTTGAAAAACCCATCTGGAAATCGGGCTGGAAGTCACCGTACGCGCCGTATTTCTTGTCGTTGCATCTCCCGCTGGCCGTAAGTGGAATGTTGCAGCCGATCTGAACGTAGACCTGTGTCGGAGATTTGCCTTGCTCGATACGGCCAGTACCATAAACCGTCGAGAATGATCCAGCGGCCAGGAAAGGAGGCACGGCGAGCTTAGTAACCTTGCCTCGCTCGCGAGAGAAGGTGGTATTTGAGACCCAGCCGAAAGCGCTTCTCTGAATCACACTGAGATTCAGGGAGACTTCAGTTCCACGGTTAACGAGCTGATTGCCATCCTGGACGATCTTGGTCGTGAATCCGCTTGATGGCGAAAGGGCCGAAGCAAGGATGAGATCATCCACCTGCTTGCGATACTGGGTCACCGACAGCTCCGCCCGCGAGTGCAGCAGCCTCAGGTCGAAGCCACCCTCGATTTCAGTCGAGGTTTCCGGTTTTATGTTGGCGAGCCCGAGGATGGTCGAAGGCCGTCCGCCGATAATGTTGTCGTTAGTGCTCGTGATGAGGGACGTGAATTTCTGCCCGTAAGGCGGCTGGTTTCCGGCCTTTCCGTAGGCGACTCTGAACTTCAGGTTGTCTGCGAAGCGCGGGAGGTACGGAAGGTTGTATGAAGCCGAGAACTTGGGATACGAATAAAATTTCGCGTCGTCGCCATTCACGCTCGACCGTTCTGAGTTGACTCCGGCTGTAAGCAGAAGCTTTTCGCTGAGCGTGAGAAACTCCTCCTGCGCGAAATATGTGAACGACTTGTTGATCTGCTGGTATTCGTTCACGAATGTCTGGAGGGCCGAGCTCACATCCGTAATACCCGGGGGCAACCCGCGGCCTGTCGCAGAGGTGACTTGCTGTTGCTGACGGAGTTGGCGAAGGCCAACCGAAGTTGTGGCCGTGAACGGAGCCACGCTGTATTTGTGAATCAGCGTGCCATTCAGGTTGGCGTTGACGAAGTTGCCCTGGCTGTTGAAAACGGTGCCAGAAAGTCCGTCATCGAGCGGCTCGAAAAGCAGCTGCGGAGGTGAGTAGATCTTGCTCTGGTCCGAGTAGGAATCGAGACCGCCGCGGAGCGAGAACGTGAGGTTCTGTTTTTCGCCGGCGAAGATGTTCCAGTCGCCAGTTGCGCTGCCCAGCAGACGGTACACGTTTTCAGGAGTACGAATCAGAAGCGCGTCCTGCAAAAGGTTGGTGGCGTTGCTCAGATACGGATTGGCAGGATAAACACCGTCTGTGGGAGCAAAGTCGAAAAACGACGGAGTCGCCGAAATGATCGTATACGGCGCAACACCGTTGTTGTCGTTTCCGCTGAGACTGCGCTCGGTCAGCGTGTGGAGCAGCTGAGTATTGACCTGAAACCTCAGGCGCTCGCCCACCTGCTGGCCGACGTTGACGCGAAACGATTGCTTGCTGTAGCCAGTGTTCACCTGAATGCCGGAGTCGTGGCGAACTGAACCGGCCATGAAGTAAGTTGTCGATCCCGTCGCGGATCCACCTCGGATTGAAAGATCCGTCTCGTAGGACAGATCCTTGCGACCGTAGAGTTCCTGCTCATAATCGCGGCACTTGATTGGAGCAGCGCCAAAGCCTGTGGAATCGTATCCGGCCGCGTCTATCTCCGCTCCGGAGCCAAAGCACCGCGATCCGAGCTTGTTGCTGAGGGATTGCGTGCCAAGGCGCTGAATGACACCGATCACCGGCTTGCCGGCCTGGCCTCGTTTTGTTGTGATAACGATTACGCCGTTCGATCCGCCGGAGCCGTAAATCGCTCCCGCCGATGCGCCCTTCAGAATCTCGACAGTCTCGATATCCTGCGGGTTAATGTCGGCGATTCGGTTGACTTGCTGATCCTGACTTGACGCGAGATTTCCGCCGGCGGCTCCAGTTATCGCGTTGATTCCGTTTGAGATTGCGGAATTGTTGACGACAATTCCATCCACGACGTACAGC
>JBDUEH010000167.1:0-5664 GCA_040002555.1 Gemmatimonadales bacterium
GGAAGCTGATGGACGAGGTCAGCTACGAGCGTCGAGACGGGCACAACGTGGTGGTGCTGGTGAAGAATCTGGTGGTTGGCTAAGCAGAAGGACTTTTCGGAGGCAGGCTGATGCAGATTTCCACGCGCACGAGCAACGACATTCATATAGTAGCCATCGCCGGCAGCATGGACAGCACCACGTCCCCGGAGGCACAGAAGGCACTTGACGCGGTGCTCGCTGGCGCGAAGAAGGTCGTGCTGGATTTTTCGCAGCTGGATTACATCAGCAGCGCCGGACTGCGCGTGTTGCTCGGCGCCGCCAAAAAGCTCCGGGCCTCGAGCGGAACACTACGGATCTTCGGCTTGAACCAGTCAGTCCGTGAGGTGTTCGAGATTTCGGGTTTCTCGGCGATCCTTTCAGTGTACCCATCGGAAGCTGAGGCGCTCGGCGCGACGTAGCGCTTTGGAATTGCGAGACATGTCCCAGACTCGGGCACATGTGCCGCTCGTTCATTTGGGTGAGGTTCGACAAGGTAATTGAGCGGTGGATCCGCCAGATTTCGCGAACCGGCAAAGAGGGCGACTGACGCGGATTGTAACGGCGTTGCTCGACAACTCGGCCGCCACCGAGAAGCGAACCATACAATGGCGAGCGAAGCGATCAGCCGGCTACCTTCGCATGCCGAGCCCCAGTCATTTCGGGAGCTCTAACACAATCTCGATATAGTCCGCCGCGCCGCCATGCGGGACGAGTGGTCGCGTGTCTTCGAATACCGTCCGCTTCCGTGTGTCGAGCACATGGAGAAACAACGTCGGTTCCGCAACTGGCTTTCGCGCGGCAGACCGCGTGGCGAGAGTCGCTGCCACCTTGGCCGGGCTCGCAACTGACGCCTCGATCTTGAAGTATCCCGAAGAGTCTGTCTGCACTACTGTAAATCGCTTGCCTCCTTTCGTATCAAAAAGCCCCACAGAGCGGCTTGGCAAGCCTTTCAGCTCGGTGTCACGTACTCGTCCGTGCAACACCCATCTCTCATCGTCTGGCGATATCAACGGCGTGCTCGCGCGCTCCAGCTCTGCACCCAGCTGGCTCGCGCGCACGCGATGCATTCCGATCTTCGCCTTGAGCGAAGCAACGCGTGGATGATCGTCGCCGAACTTCGTCCGCAATCGCGCGAGCTCTCGCGTCTGGCCCGACGACTTCGCGGCGTGCAGGCGCTCCAGCGCAAGCAGCTCGTCGCGCCTTGTTGCGTCCAGGTAGGGGAGGATCTGTCGCGTACGCTCTGTGACCCCGCTCAGCGGAATACGCGTCTCGTTCTTCGCCATGCTTCGCTCCTAAGCGTTGAAGATCGTTGTGCTGTCGGATCTCCGACAGAAACTGGTCGGAAAGAGAATCGTATTCGGCACGTTGATCAGACGAGCAGGGCTCGATGCGCCTGCGATGATACAATGTGTCGCCTGGTTCTGTGAGGTGTTGTTCATGACTCCGAATGTGAGCGCGGAAAAGAGAGCGCCCAGTACACCTTCGGTGAATCTGTTGCTCGCCATGCGCAGGGAGAATCCGACAACGATCGCATCGGAGATTACAAAATCGATGGCGAGGTTTGCGCTGCATTGGTTATCTGCGAAGGAAATGTCATCGAGGCTCGCAATGAGGACGGACGACAGCGTCAAGCTGGAAGCTGTCTCCAGCAAATCGAGCACGACGACATTGTCGGTGAACTGCACCGTGCCGTCTGCAAGAAGGCGCGCAACTCCAAGGTCGTCGAGTCCGGACGCGGGGATGATTATGGCCTCGTCGGTTTCGACGGCTCCTGGAATCGTCAGCGCCGCGTTTGCCAGGGCGTTGAACGCGAGTAGCTGCAAGTAAACTTCATTCGACATGCCCAGATTGAGGATCGCGACCGTTGCGGCCACCAAGCCGGGCGTCAGTAACTCTCGTCGTGGCACGACGCCGTGTGTCGTCAATGCATTCGCATGCACCGATACGGGACCGAGTGCGACCGCCGATAGTGCGCGACCGACTGGAACGCTTACGATATTGTCATGAACACGAAGCGCTGGCACTCCGTTCTGCACCGGCGCGTCGTCCAGTTTGATTTTGAAGAATTCGATGTCGGTCGCGATAGCGGGAGCGATTGCATACATGACAATGATGCCCCCACGCTGTCCGTCCTTCGCCGTTCCGACTGGCTGGCCCGTTTTGGCGCCGTTATTTCGGATTCGATTGTCGGTGACGTCCACACCCTCGCCATGGAGCACGAAGATGCCGCAAACCGGCTGGGCGAAATCGGGCCCGTTATCCTCGATGACATTCTCCCGCGCAACCAGATACTCGACGTCTGCGAGAGCGATGCCTCCATACCCCATTCGGTCACGCATCACGCGAGCGATAGGTGCGAGCGTGCGTTGAAGACAATAGCGGATCTCGTTGGCTACTATCGTCAGTCGCTCCACACTGATCATCTCGTCGGTACTCTCGAGATCCCAGAAGCCCACTACACCGATGCCGTCGAGGCCCATGTCGAGGATTCTGTTGCGCTCGATGTAGATCTCGTAGAGCGGACCGGCGGAGACGTAGTGCGTGCCGTCGTCGCCACCATCCGGCGGTATGTACCCGTCACCGGGATCGCAAGGAAAGCACGGATCGTCTGGATTGACAACCCAACCGACGTCCACGCCCGTGTCATTGCCGTCGTCATCCACGACGAGAACGCTGCCGAGGGTTATTCCGTTGCCATTTCCGCCTTGGATGAGGTTCGCTTCCACGTGAACGCGCTCACATGTCCCGCCGAGTTGAATGCCGCCGAGGCCGGCCGCCGCGTGCACACGGATTCCTTCGTCGACGAGAGGGGTTCGAAGACTCGCCACGCGGACGACATTGTGCTCGATGACTCCGTCCTCCGCGATAAAGAAGATACCCGGCCAGGATGAAGCCACGTCGGCCATCGTGATTCCGCAGTCGCGAATGGCGACCACTGTTGCAACGCGTACTTCAATTGCGCTGCGCATCGCAGCGAACACCAGAAGGCTGCGCAGCGAGACGTTGCGCGTAGGATCAGGAACGACCTGGTTGAAATCGATTGCGACACCGCCTGTGCTCATCACCAGTACACCGATTCCGGTGTTGTCGGCATCGATGCGAAGATGCTCGATGGTGATGCGTTGCGAGTCGCGAATCTCGATCACCGGACCGGCAGTACCAAACTCACCCGCCGGTGGCCTCGAGACGACTCGGCTCCGCGGCCCGCAGCCCGACACGACGATGTTCCGGCGCGCGTTTATGAGCACGTTCTCCTCGTACCGCCCCGGCAACACGCAAACCTTTCCGCCGGAAGCGGGGAGATGATCAATGGCCGCCTGGATGGAGGTAAATTCGCCATGGCTGTTGATGCCGTCACCCACGCGTACGGTGCAGCATGTCGTCAACCGTGTGAGCGGCTCGAACACTCCGCGGCAATCGGAGATCGTGTCGTTGTCGACGCTTAAGGTGGGCGTACCATCCCACGAGAGAATGGCGAGCGGCACGCGATGGTACCGAATGCCCTCCGGAGGGGAGTCGTCGACGAGCGTTTGCGGGTTGGCGATGCCACCCGCTCTAACGGCGAAGGTCCAGTAGTCGCCAGCGGCGTACGCACCGCTCGCATCCGGATCGAACGCGAGACAAATACCATCGGCGAGCTCATTCGGGTTCACCAGTCCCGTCGGGAAATCAGTGATGGGCCGGATCTCGTTCCACAGGCGAAAGAACGTCGAGCCACCGGCGGCCGGAATCGTGCCGAGGCTTGCGGCGAGCGGGAGCACGAGCTGATCGTTGTTGTTCAGCGCAACCGCCGCTCCGTAGACTACGCGCCAGCGGTCGAAGATCGGATTGCCCGTACCAGAATCGACGTCCGGCTCGAGGGCCTCAAGATAGAAATCGGTCCGCCCTGATGTGATGATAGGCTGCAGGTTCGCGGTGATCGTCGCAAGATTCGTCGCACCGTCGAACTCCGCACGCCCCACCAAGCCGCCGTTGAACTGCGACCATTTAAACATGGGCGCACCGGCGTCTACTTCGGCGATCTCTATGCGATAAAGGTTGTGCTCGAAACCCGTGTATCCGCCGCCCTCGAACACCGGACAGTCTCCGCCGACAACCGTCGGCGGAAGCAAGTTGACCGTGAGGTGACCCTTGGCCGCAATGTTGTCGTCGAGAAGGTTGGTGAGATTGCCACAGTCGTCTCCCGGCCCGAGACGAAGGAGGCGAAAATCAAATGACGTATGGAGCCGTTCGATCGTGTCAGGACCACCGAGCGCCGGCTCGATGAGGAGCGCGGGTCGTTGGAATGCATTCAACGACTCACGCCACACTTCGAGCACGACGGCGTCCCGGATGCCGTTGGCAATCGTCCCCGCAGTTGCCGCTGGGTCCTGCACCGGCGGTTGCAGGTACGAAGCGATGCGGGAAATCGGCGGATCACCTTCTAGCCTCACAAGCAGGCCATCGACCCAGGCGCGCCCGGGCTCGATGGTAATCTCTACTTCGCCGCCCGCAAGCGTCGCAGTCTTGATGCGGAACCCGTCGGGCGTCTCGGCCGGAATTGCGGCTACTCCCGCTCCGATGATGTCGCGTGCCTCGGTATCCTGCCAGTCCGTCGCGATCCACGTCAGGGCGTTACCGTCGGCGTCGAGCGAGACGCGACCTTGCTGGTGTAGAATCCCAGCGTCGTTTATCCCCGTAGCGGCAAATCGCGCAGAAAAATCGCCGTGCATATTAGCTCCTCAGGTTACCGGAACGAGCAGAGGCCGAATTCCGAGCGGCATAAACTCGCGAAAGCGAATGTTCAGATTGTGCCAGCGGTGTGCTTCGAGCAGAAAACCGAACGCACCCATCATATCGTCGGCAGGCCCGCGTTCGAGAATACGAAAGTCCGAACTGCGCGCGATCTGACCGTAAGCGGGAAGTCCGAACCACTCATCGACGAAGCGCAGCCGAGCGTCAGGAGCGCTCACGCAGCCATGATTCTGCGGAAGCCGGTTTGCCTCATCCGAGAAATAGCTGAGCTTGATGCAACCCACCTGATTGTTGAGTACCTCGAGAAGATGCACGAACACTCCGCCTCGCCCACTCAACGTCCGCACCCTCGTGCGGCCCAGCACAGTCACACCGCTCACTCGCGTCGGTGGCCCCCAACCAGCAACTGGCATCGTTGCGCCGCCTATCGCGATCGCGTTCGTTGGATCGTCATTCACCCCGGCGCCAGCATCGACGATGGAGTCCTCGATAAAAAGCGTGTAACCCGCGTCGAGGCGCAGAGGACCAGCGATCGACCGACGGAGATGCACTTCCGGCGTTTGATCGAACGCGACTTCGGTTGGCGGATCGAATCCATATGGCTCTTCGAGTGAGCACGCATCCCGAATTGCAGCGCGCCCGCCACTGAGGGGCGCGAAGCCTCCAGGATCGAGCGTGCACTCGACGAGCTCGAGTGAGTGGACCGCGGCGCGCGCGACGAGCGGCGAACCCGCCGGAAACCCGGCAGCGCGCGTGAAGTAAAGACCTTCGAGACGTACCGTGATGCGGTCGATCACCGCGTCGAAGAGATCCTGTTCAGCCGCGGTGGTGCCGAGAACGTGAGTCGGGCGGAATCGGAGCGGTCGAGCCAGCCTGATTATTGGTCGCTCGTCTTTGGCTGCTCGAATT
>JBDUEH010000168.1:0-5638 GCA_040002555.1 Gemmatimonadales bacterium
GGCGGGCGCGCTCGAGCATGTCCTGCTGCTGCGACCGGGTCTCCTCGATCATGTCCGCACGCACCTTGTCGCCAATCGACCGTCCCTCGGCGATCAGCTTCTGTGCTTCGCCGCGGCCGGCCTCCAGCTGTGCACGATGCTCCTCAAGCAGCTTGGCGGCGGCTTCACGATCTGCCTTTGCGCCGGCAATTGCTTCCTCTAGCGCCTTCTCACGCGCTTCGACTGCCGCGGTGATTGGCTTGAACGCGTAGCGCGAGAGAACGAAGAACAGAATCACGAAAATGATGAGCGTCCAGAACATCAGGCCGCCGCTTGGCGAGAGAAGTCCGCCCTTGGCGGCCGTTTCTCCGGCTTGAGCAGCTGGCTCCTGGAGCAGCATCAGAACAGGTAGCGATGAAATCATTGTCGGCTCGGAAGAAGTCCGGCGGCTCACGCATTTCCGCGCGAGTCACCGGCAAACGTTTCTAGAACTTGCCCTGAATCTGGAACGCCACGACGATAGCGAACAACGCGGCTCCCTCGATGAGCGCTGCAAAGATGATCGCGCCAGTCTGAATGCGGCCCGCCATTTCGGGCTGGCGCGCCATGCCGTCCATCGCCTGTCCGGCGAGGCGGCCGATACCGATGCCTGCTCCGATTACTGCCACGCCCGCGCCGATTCCTGCGCCGAGCTGTGCCCATGCGGCCGAGTATTCCTTGTTGAACACTGCGGCGGCCTGAAGAAGAGGAAGAATTGCCATTTGCTGTTGCTCCGTGAACACGATTATGCGGTGGAGATTGCGCCACCGTTCGCTGCTCGTCAGCGAGACCGTTTAGAGTCTCAACGAGCTTCCCGGCTCACTCGAACCGGTACGGCGGGCCGAAGCCCACAAAACTTTTCTAGTGTGCTCCCTCGCGAATGAGGCCGATGAACACGCTGGCGAGAAGTGCGAAGACGTACGCCTGAAGGAATGCTATGAATACTTCGAGAACCATGATTGCGAGCGCCATCACGAGAGGCAGCGGTGCGAGCGCATAGCTGCCGAACGTGAAGATGAGTCCGACGAGCGCGAGCACGACGATATGACCTGCCGTCATATTGGCGAACAGTCGAATCGCGAGGGCGAACGGCTTCGTGAATTTCGACATGAGCTCGATGGGCGTCATCAGCGGCGTCAGCAGCACCTTCATTACAATCGGCTGATCGCTCGGCCAGTAGACAATCGTTTTGATGTAGCCCAGGCCGAGCGCCTTCATGCCGGCGATCTCGACCATAACGAAGGTGATGATGGCGAGCATGCCGGTGACGGCGATGTTGCCTGTCGCGGTCGCGCCGTATGGAATGAGGCCGAGCAGGTTGGCGAACAGAATGAAGAAGAAGAGCGTAAGGACGAACGGTGCGTAGCCTTCACCGTGATGTCCTACGTTCGGGATGATGACTTCCTGGCGGATGTAGAGAACCAGCGCCTCGACTCCATTTGCGAATCCTTTCGACTGCCCGTACTCGGCGTGCTGTCGCATGTGCGCGGCGGCGGCCATGAGGAGCGTGACGAGGCAGAGCGTCGCGGCGATGAGCAGCATGACGACGTGTTTTGTCGGCGACATATCGATCATGAAGCGGCCGAGATGGAACGGGGCCCACCGTGGCAGCTCGAGCTCGCAGATGAATCCCGCTTTGAGGCAGGGATAATCGAGCGCGTGTGCGTCGGTGATGTGCGGGGTGATGAAGTCCTGACTAAGAAGCATCATATGACATCAGAAGAGATTCGAGCAGCATGGAGACAAACAGGAACACGGCGAAGCTTACAAGTGCAGCGGCGAGCGGCAAGCCCAGCATTTTTGCGAGAAGGAACCCATATAGGAACAGGACAGTTCCTCTGAAGATTGTACCGAGCCCCCATGCCGCGAGGGTGTTTGTGTTTCCGGCCATTCTCACCAGAGCGAACGCGGCCAGCTGAACTGCTGCGGCCAGGATTCCGCTCACGACGAGGGCATGTCTGTCCGCGGGACTTCTGTACCAGAACGTCAGGATGAGGCCGGTGACTGCGATCAGCGCGACGAGCATGATGGATGATCGCGCCATCGTTTTCATTTACGTGCGTTGTTTTTCGCGTTTCCGTCGCTCGTCGTCGGCTTTTTGTGCGGCGGCGAGTTTTCGGTACATGCTGTAGAACGCTGCTGCTCCGCCGAGGAATACTCCGGCGATGAGGAATGCGGGTGAGGTTTCCAGTTTTTTGTCGATCCATTGTCCGATGAAGAGAAAGAGGACGATGGAGATGGCGAACTGGAGTCCTGCGCCGGCGAAGGAGCCGACGTTGATGGGATCCGATGATTTGGAGCCCGGCGTTTGCGGCGTATCGCTTTTCATTCCGGGGTGAAATTTAGGGGCTTGTGACTTTTTTCACAAGCCAGCCGGATGGTTGGGAGGCGAAGGCGGAACGGGCTGGTGGCGGTCGATTGGGGACAGCGGAAAGTCACGCGGATTCGGGGTTCAACGTTGGGTCACAAACCGACGTTGTGGAAACACCGAAGGTACCCCGAATCGAAAGCTTTTATGCAAGTGCTGAATCCACCGTAAGTTACGTGTTACTTGGCTCTTGCTCGTTCGTCTTATTGTTGATAAGTTGACAGCCTTACGGTGAGAAGTTTGTGATCTGTATCCTTTTGCTTGAGTGGATTGGCCGTTTGTGATGACAAATCGCTTGATCATTCCGTTGTTATGTGCTGCTTCCGTTGCGTTTGCGCGCGGGACGACGGGTCACAAGGAGACGCTTGCGGCGTCTTCGAGCACGCGAATCGCGAAGAATGCGTTGACATCGAAGCTTACGGTTAACTCCAATCACGGGGTGGAGCTGAATCTCGATGTCCGGAATAACACCCTGAAAATGGTCGAGCTGCAATTCGCCAGCGGCCAGACTCACGAGTTTGTTGTTCAGGATGAGGCGGGAAAGGAAGTGTGGCGTTGGAGCACGGGCCGGATGTTCACGCAGGCGATGCAGAACAAACTCGTGAAGTCAAAGGAGGTAGCGACTTTTAGCGAGAATTGGGATGCGAAGGACATGCATGGAAGGTTTAGCGCGACGGCTACGCTGTTGAGCGGCAATCACCCGATCCAGGAAAAGGTGGAGTTCGAGTTGAAATAGTGGCTGATTTACTTTGGAGAAAGCCGGGCCCCGCGAACGCGGGGTTTTTTGTTTTCGTGGGGCATTTTGACCGAGCGGCTGTTCGACTGACGCACCGCTGACGCAAGGCCATACATTAGAAGACTTCATGCCTAAACAGTCACCGGACCTTATAAGGCTGCACATATTAGGCGATGCGAGGATCGACACGCCAACTTCTCAGATAGATCCTACGTCTGAACTGATTTTTGCGGCCGGTCTTTTCCTATTGCTCGAACGACATAGACCGGTAGCGCGGCGAAGTCTCGATGCTCTTCTTTGGCCGAGCGTTGCTTCATCAAAAGCGTCGCATCGGCTCCGTCAGACGCTGTTCAAGCTCCGACGCCTTGGCATCCCCGTAGCGGCCCTGGGAAAATCTAGACTCCATGTTGATCCTAGTTCGATTTGGATCGACTGTGATCAAGTGCTGTGTGAGCAAAATCCTACCGACGCGCCAGGACCAAACGGTTTGGTGCTTCTCCCGGGATACGAACCGAGATTTTCGCCAAGTTATTTAGAGTGGTTAGACGACAAGAAACGCGAACTGAGCGGCTTGCTCACTCAAATGACGCTTGAAACAATGGCACTACAGCGTATGCAGGGTCATTGGGCCGCCGTTGAAAAGAGCGCTGTCCGAATACTTGCCATCGCTCCTTTCAATGAAGAAGCAACGCTGGCACTCGCCGAAGCTCATGCCATGCGCGGCTCTAAACTCGAGGGCCAAAGAATCCTCGACGCTTACCTACTCGAAGTCGGAGACAGCTCTACCGACCTGCGGGTGCCGGCGACAATAATGAGGCGAAGGATCGGCGGTCGATTTCCGCAAACAGCTCAAATGATCCCAGGCGATACCCCGCTTGTCGGTCGAAGCCTTGCGATGCTCGCCCTATCGAAATCTTTGATCAATGTAACGAGCGGAGAAGGCAAGTGCTGCTTAGTGTTTGGAGAGGCGGGCATCGGCAAGAGCCGCTTGATGTCGGAGTTTCTCATGTTCTCGTCCTTACAAGGCGTGACGACTCAGAGAGTCCAGTGCCGGTCGAGCGATCCTCGGCGCCCTCTGTCTGTATTTGTGGATCTTGTTCCGTTGCTTCAAAACTTGCGGGGCGCAATCGGATGTTCTCCAGAAACCCTGAAATATTTAGAGCGATTAACTAGGCACAGGGTCGGAGACAATTCGATCAATTCGAGTGAAGGGGATTCGCAGTTCATATACGCAGGGATTGAAAAGGCGCTCTTTGATCTGATTGAGGCAGTGTCTGACGAGAAGCCGATGGTTCTTCTCTTCGAGGATGTTCACTGGATTGACGATGTATCGCAGAAAATACTTAGCCACTTAATCGAGTGGTGTGACGGTCGCCCCGTCATCATTGCACTGACCAGCAGATCAAGACCCATTTGGTTGACCGCACGCGAAGATCAAACAGAAATTGCCTTACCACCTTTGGACGCTGAAGCGTCGTCGCAGCTGGTTGTCGGCATTGCTCGTCAGCACGAGACGGCGATTGATTCTTCCTACGTGGACTGGTGTGTGCAAGTTGCCGAGGGAAATCCGTTCTTCCTTGAGGAACTTGCAAAGCAATGGCTTGAAAGCGGCAGCGTGCATGCCGCGCCGCCCTCTCTTACCTCGGTCTTAGAACAAAGGATTTCGCGCTTGGACTTGGATTCCTTACAGTTGCTACAGACTTGTGTCTTGCTTGAAAACAACGCGACCTTTGATCGAATTGAAAAGATACTTGGATACGAACCACATCGATTACTTAATGCTACGAATACACTCGCGTCTGCAGGTATGCTTACATCTCGGCGCGGGGAGTCAGAAAACAATACTGTCTTCATCCTTCTTCCTCGTCATGAACTTCTTGGAATAGCCTGTCTGCAGCGGCTCGCAGAGCAAGCTCGGGCATTCCTGCATCGAAGAGTTGCAATCGTTCTGGAGGACGAGGTTATCGACAGTGCGTCCTCCGCCATTCTTTGGAACTGCGCGAAGCATTGGCAGCAAGCCGGCGACTCGTCGAGAGCGTTGTCGTTGGCTCGGTCATGCGGCCTTCACTTGATAGAAATGGGCCTTCCGACCGCAGCTTCAGAGGCATTCGATAAGGCGTATGTCTACTGCACTACCTCAGTGGACAGACTCTCGATTTTGACTGATCAGGCAAAAGCGTACGAGCAGAGCAGCGCTTGGACGGCGATCGACAAAGTCGCAAGTGCTGCTCGGTCGATTCTCAACAGGATCGAGCCAAGTCGGGGTCACCACGATGAGCTAGAGCTGAGAGCGCTACGTGCTCACTGGAAGACTGGTCACACAGAAGACACATTGGCCAAGGTTCTTGAGTGCCTGCGTTGCGAAGATGCCACGCCCGATCATCGTGTTAAGGCAGGCGGCATTGTGTTGATGCTTCAGGATGTTCTCGGGCTTCAAGAGCGTATGCCCGCGGTGTATTGCCAAATCGAACAACTGTCGGCTAATGCGGGCGTAAGCGTGGCGGCCAAACTAGAAG
>JBDUEH010000169.1:0-5611 GCA_040002555.1 Gemmatimonadales bacterium
CGGCTGCGGCCGACGAAGACGAGGAGTAGAGAACAATGCGTCACCGTAAGAAAGGTCGTTCGCTAAAGCGCACAGCAGAGCAGAAGCTGGCCCTCATGAGAGGTCTCGCCATGGCTCTGATCGAACGCGGCGCGATCGAGACGACCGAAGCGCGCGCAAAAGAGCTGCGCCCGTTTGTCGAGAGATTGATTACCAAGGCCCGCTCAGGCACGCTGCATGATCGCCGGCTCGCCGGCCGTCACGTGCAGGTCCGCGGCCTGAACGACAAGCTGTTCAACGAAATCGGACCGAAGTTCGCTTCGAGAGCCGGTGGATACACGCGCATCCTGAAGACCAGCCACCGCAAGGGTGATGGTGCAGAGATGGCCCGCATCGAGCTGGTGGACTAACATGGCCCCGATCAACAGAAGCCGCTGCTACGTCTGCGACAAGGGCGTTGCCTTCGGCAACAATGTCTCGCACGCGAACAACAAGACGCGCCGCACCTGGAAGCCGAACCTTCAGGTCGCACGTATCGTGATCGAGGGAAAGATCACGAAGGTCAAGGTTTGCACGCGTTGTCTTGCCGCCGGCAAGATCCAGCGTGCTCCGCGTGGCGTCTCAGCCGCGTAGATTTCGTGTTCTGGCAGACGAAAAGGAGAGCGCATCGTCGCTCTCTTTTTTTTTAACTACCTGTGGTCTCTGTGTCCAATAGCTGTGTGAATCGCAACGAACTAGAATAGGAATGCCTCGCCGAAACGACCTCCACAGAATTCTTCTCATTGGCTCCGGCCCAATCGTCATTGGGCAGGGCGCTGAGTTTGACTATTCCGGGACTCAGGCAGCCAAGGCGCTCAAGGAAGAAGGGTACGACGTGATTCTCGTCAATTCGAACCCGGCTACGATCATGACCGATCCGGAGTTCGCGGACCGGACGTACATCGAGCCTGTGACGCCCGATTATGTCGAGCTCGTCATCGCCAAGGAACGACCGGACGCACTCCTTCCCACCATGGGGGGACAAACGGCGCTCAATGTCGCGATGAAGCTGCACGAGAACGGAGTACTCGAAAAATACGGCGTTCAGCTCATCGGGGCCGACTCCCGTGCGATCGCAATGGCAGAGGATCGCGGGCAGTTTGCGGACGCCATGCGTCGCCTCGGTCTCGCAGTGCCGCAGGGTGGAATCGCGACGACATTCGAACAGGCGCTCGGCCTCGTCGATCTCGTTGGATTCCCGGCGATCATTCGTCCCGCGTTCACGCTTGGCGGGACTGGCGGCGGGATCGCCTACAATCGAGAAGAATTCGAATCCATCGTGCGCCGCGGAATCGAGCTGTCGCCTGTGAGCCAAGTGTTGATCGAACGGAGCATCATCGGCTGGAAGGAATTCGAGCTGGAACTGATGCGTGATGGCGCAGACAATGTCGTAATTGTCTGCTCCATCGAGAACATCGATCCGATGGGCGTTCATACCGGTGATTCGATCACCGTCGCTCCGGCGATGACGCTGACTGATCGCGAGTACCAGAAAATGCGCGATGCGGCAGTGGCGATCATCCGCGAAATCGGAGTCGAAGCCGGTGGCTGCAACATCCAGTTTGCCGTCAATCCAGTGAACGGCGAGATGCTTGTCATCGAGATGAATCCGCGTGTATCGCGATCGTCGGCGCTCGCATCGAAAGCGACTGGCTTTCCAATCGCGCGAATCGGCACGAAGCTCGCCGTTGGCTACAGGCTCGACGAAATACCGAACGACATAACGAAGACGACGCCGGCATCGTTCGAGCCAGTGCTCGACTATGTCGTCGTAAAGTGTCCGCGTTTCGCATTCGAGAAATTCACAGCCGCGAATCCGCAGCTGACAACGCAAATGAAATCCGTCGGCGAGTCGATGGCGATCGGCCGCACGTTCAAGGAAGCGTTCCAAAAAGGTCTGCGAGCGCTGGAAACTGGAAGGCCGGGATGGTCAGTCGGGGAGCGTCTCATTGATGACAGGTTGTCGGACGATTCCATCGAGTCGCTGCGCGGAGCTCTTCGCCAGCCGACACCCGAGCGAATTTTCCAGATCAAGCGCGCACTCGAAGCCGGCCTGACTGTAGACGAGATCAACGAACTTACCGGCGTAGACCGGTGGTTCCTGGCACAGATGAGCGAGCTCGTCGAGGCCGAAGGGGAATTCACGGCCCTTCCTGACCTCGATGCGAACGCAATCCGCCGAATGAAGAGGATGGGGTTCTCGGACCGCCAGCTTGCTGATCTGCGGGGCACGAAGGAAGGCGATATGCGGGCGACTCGATGGTCGCTCGGAATACGCCCGACATACAAAATGGTCGATACGTGCGCTGGAGAGTTCCCGTCCGCCACTCCCTACCTCTACAGCTGTTACGACGAAGAAGACGAAGCTCCGCGTACCGACAAGAAATCCGTCGTCATCCTCGGCAGCGGCCCAAACAGAATCGGGCAGGGTGTCGAGTTCGATTACTGCTGCGTTCGCGCCTCACTCGCGCTGCGCGATCAGGGTTACGAGACGATCATGATCAACTCGAATCCCGAAACCGTTTCGACCGATTTCGACATCTCGGACAAGCTGTACTTCGAGCCGCTGTCACTTGAACACGTGTTGGAGATCGTCGACCGCGAAAAGCCTCTTGGCGTAATTGTCCAGCTCGGCGGCCAGACTCCGCTCAAGCTGACGCGGGGCCTCGAAGCGGCGGGCGTGAACATTCTCGGAACGTCGCCCGACTCGATCGACACGGCGGAAGACCGACGAAGGTTCGACGCAATTGCGAGAAAGCTCGGGGTTACGCAACCACCGAACGGGACGGCCACGAGTGTGTCCGAAGCAGTCGCAGTAGCCGAGAAAATCGGCTATCCGGTGCTCGTACGACCGTCATACGTGCTTGGCGGCCGCGCGATGGAAATCGTTTACGATGCGACGTCTCTCGAGGGCTATTTTGAGCGAGCGGCACGCGTGTCGGAGGATCGCCCGGTGCTCATCGACAGATTTCTCGAGGACGCATACGAAGCGGATGTCGACGCGATTGCCGACGGCACCGACGTCGTCATCGGCGGGATCATGCAACATATCGAGGACGCGGGAATTCACAGCGGCGATTCGGCGTGCGTTCTTCCTCCGTACCTGATCAACGCGGATGACATGGAGACGATGCGGGCGCATACGGTCTCGTTCGCAAAGGCCCTCGGCGTCATCGGCCTGATCAACGTTCAGTACGCGATCAAGAACGGACAGGTCTACGTCCTCGAAGTGAATCCGCGCGGAAGCCGCACGGTTCCGTTCGTTTCGAAGGCGATCGGAGTATCTCTCGCCGCACTTGCAGCGCGCGTGATGCTCGGCGAAAAACTGGCGGACATTGGTTTCACCCAGGAGATAGTCCCGCCATACATCTCGGTGAAAGAAGCGGTTTTCCCGTTCACCAAGTTTCGCGAGTTCGATCCGATTCTTGGACCTGAGATGCGCTCGACTGGTGAAGTGATGGGCGTCGCCGACTCGTTCGGGACTGCGTTTGCGAAGGCTCAGCTTGCGGCAGACAACAGGCTTCCGGAAAAAGGAACGATCCTGTTGACCGTCAACGCCTTCGACAAGGAAGGCGTGACGCCAATTGCGCGGCGATTTCATGAAATGGGCTTCACGCTGGTCGCAACTGAGGGAACCGCCAACCACCTCGCGGCAGAAGGAATTCCGGTCTCGCGCGTGTTCAAGGTGCATGAAGGGCGTCCGCATGGCATCGACATGATCGTCAACGGCGATGTTCAGATGCTGATCAATACGCCGTTCGGCAAGCACGCGCTTCAGGACGACTACACACTGCGGCAGGCAGCCATCGCGCACGGAGTCGCGTACACCACGACTCTGTCTGCAGCGAAGGCCGCGTGCGATGCGATTTTGTCACTTCGCACAGTGGAGCCATCGGTTCGGTCGATCCAGGAGTGGCATTCCGACATGAAGCAGGAAGCCTCAGTATGAGCGAACCCGGTCGATTCATTCACGAGTCGGCATTCGTCGACGAAGGCGCGACAATCGGCGCAGGCACGAAGGTCTGGCACTTCTGTCACGTGAACGGCGGTGCGGTCATCGGCGAAAACTGTTCACTGGGCCAGAACGTTGTGGTGATGAACGACGTCCGCATCGGGAACAACGTTAAGATTCAGAACAATGTTTCGGTTTACGACGCGGTCGAGATCGAAGATGACGTTTTCTGCGGCCCGTCGATGGTGTTCACGAACGTCATCAATCCGCGGAGTCACGTTCCGAGAAAGAATGAGTACCGCAAGACACTCGTGAAGCGCGGAGCAAGCGTCGGCGCGAATGCGACGATCGTCTGCGGAGCTACGCTCGGGGAGTATTCGTTCATCGGTGCCGGAAGCGTCGTGACCAGCGATGTTCCGGCCTACGCACTCGTCGTCGGCGTCCCGGGGCGGCGCATTGGATGGATGTGCCAGTGTGGCGAACGCCTCGCCGACAGCGGCGCAGGAGTATGCAAATCATGTGGATCGGAATACCGGTCTAAAGGCGAAACAATCGAAAGGATCACCAACTCTTGAGCCAGTCTGACGCCAGGAACTTTCGCACCGCGCTAATCGGCTGCGGCCGAATAAGCCAGAATCACGTCGAAGCGATCAAGCGCATCGAAGGACTGGAGCTTGTTGCTGCCTGCGACGCCGATCAGGCGCGGGCGAACTTACTAGCCGAGCCCCTCGGCATTCCGTCGTTCGCTTCCTATGAGAAGATGCTGGCCGAAGTGGAATGCGATGTGGTTGCGATTACGACACCTTCCGGGCTGCATCCCGTGCATGGTGTCGCAGCTGCACGAGCGGGGAAGCATGTCGTCACCGAGAAGCCGATGGCGATCTCACTCAAGGGTGCTGATGATCTCCTGCACGCGTGCGACGATGCCCGTGTCCATCTCTTCGTCGTTAAGCAAAACAGGTTGAACGCTCCAATACAGAGGCTGAAGCAGGCCGTGGACTCCGGTCGGTTTGGGCGACTGTATCTCGCCAATTGTACCGTTCGATGGGCGCGTCCCCAGTCGTACTACGACCAGGCGCCGTGGCGTGGCACGTGGGAGTTCGATGGCGGTGCTTTCATGAATCAGGCCTCACACTACGTAGACCTGATTCAATGGGTGGTTGGGCCCGTCGAAGGTGTGATGGCGCGAACCGCAACACTGGCCCGTCGGATCGAGACCGAAGACACGGGCGTCGCCATCCTGCGCTTCCGTTCCGGGGCGCTTGGCGTGATCGAAGTGACGATGCTCACCTATCCGAGCAACATGGAAGGCTCCATCACGCTGCTTGGCGAAAAGGGCAGTGTGAAGATCGGTGGAACGGCGGTGAACAAGGTCGAGCGCTGGGAATTTGCCGACAGCCAGCCCGAAGACGAATCGACCAGAGCTCTGGACTGCAATCCACCGAACATCTACGGCTATGGCCACGAAGGCTATTATCGTAATGTGCTGGCGGTTCTGAGAGGTGAGGCGAAGCCCGATACCGATGGAAGAGCCGGGCGAAAGTCTCTCGAACTCATCCTGGGAATCTATGAATCGGCAAAAACAGGATGCGAGGTCCCGCTCCCGCTGAAGGCCTGAAAATGGCATCTTTACAGGCTATG
>JBDUEH010000170.1:0-5598 GCA_040002555.1 Gemmatimonadales bacterium
TCCGCGCAAACTCACTCGGCGTTTCCGGAAGGAGCTTTCGGTCGCGAGAGAGCAACGTATCGACGATTCCAGCGAATTCCGGGTCACTCAAGTCGACGATCTGCTTGGTGATGAGCTCCGGAATGTAGATCGTTCCGCGATCGACCCTGATCGCTCCGCTCACACGCGCGCTCTTGTATGGTCCGTTGAGCGTCAATGGTTGATCGGTGGAGATATCGAGCGATGCCAGCCCTGGTTTCTCCACGATATGGAAATTCCTTGCCTGCATCTTGAGTGCGAATACCGGATTCGTGTACTCGGCCAGGCTGACGAAGCCTTCCACTCCCAACGTTCCTCTGCGCTCGCGAGACGTCTCAGCCGACATTCTCTGGATGAATACCGTATCGCGCTCAAGCAGAACGTCGGCATTCACCTGATTGAGGGCGAGGCCGACATTCGTCAACGTGAGTGCGCCGTTCTTGATTCTGAACTGTCCGTCGATCACCGGTTGCTTCACGGTGCCGCGTACATCCACGTTCGCAACTAGCTGCCCGTGCGCCGCGGTGAATCCGGGGATAAACGCCTCGAGTACGCCGAGGTCCACGCTGTCCGTCCTGAGATTCCCACGAACTGAATCGCCACTGAGGTTTACATCGCGCACCGCGAGCCGGGCTGTACTCGAATGCCTCAGAAGAAGCGAATCGAGCGACCCACCTCCCGGGATGAGGCGGGCATTCACCGGCGCTTCAAGGCGATAGCTGTTGCCGCCGGAGACAACGACGTTTCCACTGTCCACCCGAATCATTGTCGTGTCGCCGACGATGCTGGCCGCGCCGGCAATGGTCGATATCACGCCGCCCTCGCTTGCCAGTCGCGCGTCGAAGCTGGCGCTACTGGCCGAGTTGACCTTGGCGGCGGCGGTAAGTGATGTGAAGCCGAAGGCGCCGGCGCGGATCGTATCGGCGCTGAATTCGACGTCTCCGTTTGGTGTTCCCGTGAGGTCAGCAAGGGAAAATTTACCGTTGATGTGCCCGACAGTTTTGCCTTCCGCATACAGATCCCGGCCGGTCAGGGTGCCGTCGAGAGTAAGATGGTCCTTGGTTCCGGCGACATCGCCGGCGATTCTGAGGGAACCGGTTATCGAGTCGCCTGAAATGGCAGAGTTCTGCCCGATGTAGCGCTTTACGTCGGCTAGAGAGTCTACCGATACGATGAAGCCGAGCTTACCCGCCTTCCCTTCGATGAGGCCGACGTCCCCCGAGGCGCTGGCGTGGGCCACGTCACTCTGAACGAGAAGTGTGTCGATGTGAGCGATGCCGTGATCGAGGCGCACCGTCGCGGTTGAAGACGCAATCTTCAGCTTCTCGGCCGTGCCGTGCACGGAACCTTTGATTGTCCCAGCGCCAACGACAAGTGAATCCCCAATGAAATCGATGGAGTAATCGCCGGCGAGCATTGTTCGCGGCGCCTTTGGGTTCCCGATCAGCGTGCGAAGATTGATGTCTGCAAGCGTGCCTGATCCGTGATACCCGTAGTCAGGCAGACTGCCGTCCACCTTTCCGGTAAACGAGAGCGTTCCACCCTCGCCCATGAGCGTCGTAACGACATCCATGTTGGTCGGGACGCCCTTGACCTTGATGGAACCCGTAAAGTTTCCCCTGAGCGGAATACTCGGATACGAGTTGTGCATCGTCGTCATCGAGACCGGCGCAGCCTGAAGGTCCACGTCGTACTCCATCGCTTTCGGAAGCGATGTCATGCGCCCGCTGCCGGTGATTCGCGAAATCGGAAGGGACCCATCGTGATGGGCGAGGTCCGCGTCCGAAAAGCGAACATCCAGCCACGATGAATCGAGCCTTGCCTTCCCGGACACGGTCCCCTTGAGCTCCGGGAACAGCGGATTCAGGAACTGCATCGTCCGCAAGTCGAGCGTCTCGACACTTACGTCGAAACCGTGAAAGATCGTGAAAGCAGGGTACAGAATGTCGAGACCGCCGTGGGCGGATCCGCGCGCGACGGCACCAGGAACATTGGCGTCGTTGAAAGTGAATTTTGTGTCGTCGACTTTGAAGCGATTCAGCGGGCCGCCGGATCCGCGGAGATACCCCGTAAGCTGGCCCCGCCATGGATACGGAAACGGTTTGCCGTTGAATTGCTTGATGAGATCGAAATCGAGAGGCGACGCATTTGCGCGGACGTCCTTCAGCACCAGCACTGGGCCACCCACCGCGTACGTCATGTCACCCGTCAAATGCGACTTGGTGGTGCGGATGTCCATGCTCTTGATCGCGTAGTCAACTACGTGAGGGTGAGCCACGTTGTTGATGTACAGGTCCATCCGGCCGCCGCCCGTAGTCGGCAGTGTCTGGTACACCCACGCGATGTCACTCATCGCGACCTTGTCGCCGATTAGATGAAAATCGTAACGAACCGGTAATTTGCTTCCCCAGACAATTTTCCCGGACGGAAGGCGTCCGGTGGAATTCGTGAGACTGAACGCCGGCGACGTTACCCAGACGGAATCGCCCTGATGCCTCACATCAGCCGCAATGCTTTTTACCGAGAGCGGAGGATCGAACGAATTGAGACTCGCTTTCGTTATCCGGAAAAAACGTCCGGCGCTGTCCGGATCGGCGATGCGGGCGTAGCCGATACTCGCCTGAAACTGGCTAAACCGGTAAACGCGCACGTAGCCTTCACGGGTGCGATTGAACTCATTGAGCCACTGATTGCCGGGCGAAACACGCGTCAGCGATCCGAGTGCGTGCCTGATCGCGCTGTCGCGCTTTGCGCCACGCAGCGTATCCGAAGGATGCCATGTGAGACTTACAACAACGCTTCCGTTGTGGATGTCGGCCGAATCCATCACGATGTAATCGCCGAATCCACGTGTCGCCGATGGCGGCTTCTTCGGACCCGACGGAAAGATGCGCTGAAAATTCCAATCGCCTTTTTCGTGTTGCCTGAAGTGGGCAACTGGATGCTCGACGTTCACATGACTGAGCAGAATTCTTCTGTCGAACAGGTCGCGCATGTCATAGCGAACGTGAACAGGTCCCGTCGCGAGAAAGAGCGAATCCTCTTCATCACGGATCTCGACGGAGTCGATAGTGACGCCGCCTACGAAGCCCCCGCTGATTCGCCCGACGTAGAATTTTCCGCGCACCTTCCCGGATATCCATGACTGCACGTACGATCGAACCTGATTCTGCCCGAATCCTGTTTGTGTCAGCGACGCGACAAATCCCGCCACCACCAGAATGATGACGACGAGTGCAACTGCACTCCATGCGACGATTTGGCGGCGGCGCGACATTCCGGTCTAGAACGCCTGTCCGATGGCGAGTCCGAAAGTCAGTCGGCTTCGAAAGCTGCTCGAAGATCTCGGGATGAACGTCGCTGGACACCGACCTTCGTTTTGCGTAAGGCGTCCAACCTGTGTGACAGGATCGGTGACGAGATGGACCGGGATGATATTACCGGGACTCACGCAGGGAAGACTTCCCGGCGAAGGACTGTTGTCGCCTCCCGTTCCGCCGTTTGGAACTTCGTAGTACAGCGGGCCGGCTGCGCGCCTGTAGGGATTGTATCCGATCACTATCCGGACCGGTCCAACCGGCGAAAACGCCGTGAGCTGAATTCCTGGCGTCACCTTGAACGAAAAGTTCTGGAAGCTGTTTGTCTGTCCACGATTCCAGACATCTCCACCGTCAGTAAAAAGTGTCCATTGAAGTACTTCAGGAAGAAATGGACTCGGCAGCCTCAGCTCGAGATTCGTCACTAGCATCGAGTTGCCGCCAACCGGAACGGAGCGTCGAAAATCGCCGGTCGAATCCGCCACTCTGAAAAGGGTGTCGGTTTGGCCAAGATCACTTGGGAGCACCACCCGGAACGAGTTCGCGATATAGATCGCCGAGCCGAGCTCGTTCTGTGAAAATCCTCGTACAGTAGTGGGGCCGCCGGCGTAGAGACGTTCCTGCGGTGGAATGAAGCCCGTGATGTTGGCAAAACTGCGACCAAACACGGCGCCGCCGCGAACCCTGAAGGCTACGACGCTGCTGCCGCCGACCGCCCAATAATGCGATCTCTCTCCGACGACTTTGTTGAATTGGAGCGAAGAGTCAGAAAGTATGAACCGCGATGCATGACGAGCTTCGACCCGCCACTGATACCCGCGCGACGGCGCCACGAGACTGTTCGTTCGGTCGCGCGAGGCCACGGCGCTCAACACGGCGAGACGCTGAGTCTGCTGAATTCTTCGCCGATCCTCAGCCGCGCAAAAATTGAACACTGCGCAGAAGAGAGCCGGCTGCGCTTCGGTGCGTCCGAGGTCCATCGAGTACGCAAACGTGACGGGCACGGTACGCCAGCGCCTCAACTCGAGCGAAGCCACCCCTCCGATTGTAGTGGTGCGGAGGTACGCGTTGTACTCCGAAACTCTTTCACTGAACACGGTGATTGTGGGAAGCGCGCGCAATCCCGGAAATACCGGCTGCCTAAGCGTCGCACCGAGGTAGTAGTTGATTTTCCGGCTGAACGGATCGTTCTGGGCCTGCGGACAAAGGGCTTTCGCCCCCGATAAAGGATCGCCGATTCCGATCTTGGACAGTCTCGTGGTGAGGTCAAGTCGCCGCGCCCGGTTCAGAAAGTTGTAGTTCGACAACTCTCCGGTGAGACGAAGGCAGTCGAGCGTTCCATACCCCGCACCGAGCCGCGCGGACCTCGTCGTGTTCTCGGCCAGAATTGCATTGATGTCAATTGTCGAATCGTTTGGTCCTGAGGCGGTATCAGGGAGAAGAGAAACGTGCTGGTAGACTTCGGTTCGATAGAGAGTTCGCTGCGCGTCGAGAAGTTCATCCTCCCGGTACACTCTTCCCGAGTCGATTCCAATGAGGCGACGAACGACTGAATTTGGAATTTGTTGAGATTTCGAGCCGAACGGGACAACCGTTAGACTGACCTTCCCGATTTTTGTAAACGGCCCCGGCATGACACTGATCGTGTCGAAGGCGAGGCGGCCCTGGTCGTCGACGTCGAACGAATTGTTGACCACTGCTCGCGGGTATCCGCTGTTCCTGAGCCGGCGTCCAACTGTGTCGCGCGCCGCCTCGACGCTCACGCGATCGAAACGCTGGCCGGCGCGAATCGGAAGCGCCTTGATGATCGATGAGCGATTGCGAACGGAGTCCAGTCCTACAATCACCAGCGAGGAAAGCGAAGTCGGCAGGCCTTCGTGAATCGTGAAACTGACTTCAACCGCATTTTCCCCGGCGTCGCGCACAGAGGTGTCCACGGCCGCGTCTGGAAATCCTCGGCGACGATAGTAGATGACGAGACGAGCACGGTCTTTCGGAAGCTCATTTCGATCGAGACAACGTCTGACCGTGAGTGGCAGATGAAGGACCGTTCGCGCGAATGGCGACGGCGTCGTGACGATGATCCTGGACAAGTCGGCGGCGGTGAACGCAGTGTTTCCCGAGAACTGGAGACGCCTCACCTCCTTGTCACCGGGATCGCAGTTCACTTCCTGGGCCGAAGCGGGTCTCGCAAGTGCAGGGACTAGCAGGGCGCAGCTGAGGAGAAAAATTGAGCGCGTATACCCGCCGCTCATCAGCCGCC
>JBDUEH010000171.1:0-5593 GCA_040002555.1 Gemmatimonadales bacterium
CCGAACCTTTGCGGTCGGGCGTCACTCCATGCGGGGTCTTGGGCTTTTTCGAAAAATCCGGGATGTTGCGTTCGCCTTTGTGCTTCATTGAATCCTCCGGTGATCAGGTAACATAGACATCGACTCTGCCTCGCGCCGAATCGCGTTGAGCATCGCACGTCGAATCAGTCCGCTGCCGGGGCGGACAGCAAGCCAGTAAAGCCTGAATTTCCACCGTGCGTCTTTCGCACATCTCACGCGAGTTTCCGTGCGGAGCTCGCTGCAACTATCCGACGAGCTCCTAATTGTGAAGTTCCATCCGGCAAGGGCCTGCCCTTCGGGCGGACCAACGTGGAACGTCTCCGCCGTCACGTCGGTGCAGAGGCCACCACGCGGTGTCCAGAAGCGTCCGAGCAGGCCAATCACCAATTCTTCGGGAACGCGCTCCGCAACGACCCTGAACCCCGCACCCTCAAAATCGCCAAGACGAATAACCCGACGCGGCATAGACGCTCGGTCGCCGTACTCGGCTTTCGCAGCGCGCGGTGACTTGGCGATGGTGATAATGGCGGCGGGAATGGCGCGAACTGCCAGAAGCGCACGCGTGATCAGACCACCGGATAGATTCGCTTCGCGAATGGCACGGAACACTACCGCCGGAGGCGCACGGACAATGGTACGATGCCGCTCGACCACGTCATACTGCGGCATGAGGTCATCGAGAAGCATCGCGCCTCGGGGTTCTGCCCGGCCAGCTAAAAGCAATCATGCAATAAAGCTTGCAGGAAGCAGGCAAAACCGCGAGAGATGTTAGCGGCGGGTCAATACTGCGCCACCGTGGTAGTCGCGGGCCGAGACGGGCCTCACACTACCCGCTCACATCGCCGACAACCCACAGGAGCTGACTCGCCTATGAAACTGCTCGTAATTGTCCTTCTCGCGTTCACTGCCTGCGCCCCAACTCAACCCGAGGAACACTATGGATTTCTCGCATTGCTGGGTCGCGACACCGTTTCGATCGAAAGCGTCTCACGCACCGGAAACATGGTAGTGAGCGATGAAGTGGACCGGTTTCCGCGGGTTCGCCAGCGACACACCGCTATCACCCTCAACGATGACGGCAGCATCAAACGGCTCGTGATGGATATTCACACACCCAGCGAGCCGGAAAATCAACGCGACCGTCGTGTCGAGGCAGTTGTGAATGGTGGCGTCGTTCGCCTGTCGAAAAGCGACAAGTCCGCTGCGATCAACAAGGAATTCCCGACGGGCAATGGCATTGCGATGGCGCACCTCCCGCAGATGTACAGCCTTTACGATCTGTATTTCGCTGTCGCACTACGCCATGCGAAGGCGGCCAACATTGCTGTGGGACAGCCGATCCAGATGCGCCAGTTCTACCTTGATCGCGAGTTCGACAATTTCCCGCTGCATCACGGCGTCGTGAAGGTGATGCCGAACGGACATGTCGAGATTCAGCACGACTGGCTCGCTGGCACGGGCGAAGCGACAATCGATTCGGGCTATCGGCTTCAGAAATATTCCGGCGCGCGAACCACCTACAAAGTCGAAGTCACCCGTCTCGCTGAAATGCCGGCCATTTACCCGATTGGCGAGCGGTTCGCAACTCTCGAAACGAGCACCGGCGGAATGAAGCAACTGAGCGTGAGAGACACCACTCGCGCAGCAATCGGCAAATCAACGTTCACCGTTGACTACGCACGCCCGCTTGCGCGCGGACGTGCTCTGGTCGGCGGTCTCATTCCGTATGATCAGGTTTGGCGCACGGGAGCCAACGCAGCGACGCAATTCACTACATCAGCGCCAATCACGGTAGGCAAGTTGTCGCTAGCCGCAGGGATGTACACGCTATGGACAGTTCCGCGTGCAAACGGAACGGTCGAGCTGATCGTGAACAAGCAGACCGGTCAATGGGGCACGGAATACAACAGCTCATTTGATCTCGGTCGAACACCATTGACCGCCGAAACTGCGAAGACACAGGTAGACAAATTCGTGATCTCAATTCTTCCGACCGACGCGCGCCACGGCAATCTCGTTATGGCATGGGGTCCGTTTAGTTGGACGGTGCCTATCGTGGTTCAGTAAAGTCCACCTCATATCGCCTCGATAAGGCTTCAGGCACGGCACTCTCTACTACTCGGTTATCTCCACGAGTAACGGAAAATGGTCCGACGCCGTTTTCGCCACCTCCGGCGTCTTCCGAACCTCGACTGCTGTGAAGCGTGACGCGAACTCTGCGGGAGTGAAGACATAGTCGAGGCGAGTATGCGGATTCCACACTGGAAAAGTGTATCCCGGCTCGTGCTCGAGATCCGGATGCACCTTTCGCCACGCGTCGATGTATCCGTCCATCTGCATCGTCTCGATAGTACTGCGAGCGATGTCGCGACCGCTGACCCAGATCATTCCGCGAATCCACGCCGGCATCGGCGATGAGTCGAACCGCTCTCCTGGTGCGAGAGCGTTGAAGTCGCCGGCCAAAACGTGAAACGCGAACGCATTGTTCTCCTTCTTGAGCTGCTCCTTGATTCCGTCGAGCAGGCCGCGAAGCTCTCGCGTACGTTGTCGCTCAGTCCATTTCGAAAACCACGCGCGCAGATGCAGCACGAAAAGGCGCGGATGCCCATCGGCAAGTGAGACCTCGAGCAGTGCGTGCCTCGTCTTCGGCGGATGTCGCCACGCATGATTGAGCACCGGCACATTGCTCATGAATCCCGTCGAGTGTGACGTTCGCGATCCGAAGAACTCGAAGCCGGCAAGCCTGGCGATCAGTCCCACTATCGCCGGATCTCGCGCCTCCTGCAGTGCCACCACGTCCGGATTTGCTGACCTGATTACTTCAGCAATCTGTTCAGCGCGACCGACACCGCCTTCGCGGATGTTGTATGTGAGGAGCCGCAAGGCTCACTCCTCCGGCTTCTTCAGCAGCACCAGGTAGGGCTGGTCCATTGTGATGTCGCGAACGTACTGCACGAGGGACGTCGTCGCCTGAATATTCACCGGGCGGCCCGTCATTCCGCAGAGTTTTTTCCTCAGAGGTCCGAGGGCGGACGACGCGTACGGATGCTCGTCGCTCAGCGGCACGGAATGAATTCCCGGAATGTGAAATTCGCCAAACAGCATCACCATGTCGCCGCCCACAAACGTGACATCGAGATCGCTCGTTCCCGGACCGTCCGCATCGAACGGGTCATCGGATCCATGTTTGTGCCCCGTGATTGAGCTTCCGCGAAGTATGACTTCCACGCCAGCCGGCGTCGCATCGCTCAAGGCTGCAATGAACTCGTCGTATTTCGCAGGATCGCCATCAAAGGCGAGTTTGGTCACCCTCTCCCGGATTTCGCGCTGGCCCTCGGCGTCATCCGTGTCGGACTTACTCTCGATTTCTTTGTCGGGCTCGTTTTTCAGACTCGCGTCACTGCCGGTTTCCTTGTTCATGCTGGGCAACAATGCAGGACTGAAGCCACCGGCTATCGGGCCCAATCAGGTCGTGCCGAGGTATCGGTGTGAGAGGCTTGCCACCATCGCCGACGGGTCAGGAGGGCTTCCAGTCGCCTTATCGATCAACGCCGAGGGCGAATAACGCCTGCCGTGCCGGTGGACATTTTCGCCGAGCCAGCCGCGAAGCCCGGTAAAATCACCCGCTGCAAAACTGTCCTCCAGAGGACCAACCGCAGTCTCAGCAGCCGCAAACAACTGAGCCGCGTAGACGTTGCCGAGCGTGTACGTCGGGAAATAGCCGATGAGTGCCTCGGACCAGTGAATGTCCTGTAGACACCCGTCGCGATTGTTCTCAGGTGTTATGCCGAGGTACTGCTGATATTTCTCCGCCCACGCGCCGGGAACGTCCGCCGCACGAAGATCTCCGTCGAGCAAGGCACGCTCGAGCTCAAACCGAATGAGGATGTGAAGATTGTACGTCACTTCGTCCGCATCGACACGAATGAGTCCGGGCGCGACGTGGTTCATCGACGCGCGAAATGCGTCCAAGGACACATCGCCAAGTGATTCTTCGAACGTCTTTTGAAGCTGCGGATAGAAGTGCAGCCAGAAACCCCGGGTTCGTCCGACGAGATTCTCCCACATCCGCGATTGCGATTCATGAACGCCGAGTGATACCGCATCTCCCATCGGCGTTCCGTAGTGTGCGGGATCGAGCCCTTGTTCGTATAGGGCATGCCCGGTCTCGTGGATCACACCGAGGAATCCGTTCGGCAGGTTGAACGGTTGATACCGTGACGCGATGCGTACGTCGCCCGGCCCGATGGTCGAGCAGAAAGGGTGTGGCCCGAGATCGAAACGGCCCGATTCGAGAGTGAAGCCGAGTTTTGCCGCGATGCTCTCCGCGAAAATGCGCTGGCGATCGACTGGATACTCAACCACTTGTGCCGCCGTCGATCTGGGACGGTCCCGCAACGCATCAACGAGTGGCACGAGCTGCGGGCCGAGCTTCTCGAACAGCGCCGACACCTGCGCCGTCGTCATGCCTGGCTCGTAGTCGTCGAGTAACGCGTCGTAGCGAACTCCGTCGCCGTATCCGGTAGCGTCTGCTTTTTCTCGGGTCAGCTCGAACGTTTTGTCGAGCCATGGTGCAAAACTCTCGAACTCATCGTTGTCGCGCGCCTCTGACCACTCTTGCGCAGACTGCGCAGATACCCGAGCCATTTCCTCTACCAGTCGCCGCGGA
This sequence comes from Gemmatimonadales bacterium, assembly GCA_040002555.1. Taxonomy (GTDB): domain Bacteria; phylum Gemmatimonadota; class Gemmatimonadetes; order Gemmatimonadales; family Gemmatimonadaceae; genus UBA4720. Next base: position 4,691 of record JBDUEH010000171.1, read on the forward strand.
AGTCGCGTCTCACGATCGTAGTCCCGGTGCATTTCGCGAACGTTTACTGCTTCGACCGATTCCGGATCGGTGACAAGCGACGAGCCTTCGACGTCGGCGAGCAAATCGGCGATTCGAGGGTCCGTCGCTCTGTCGTGCAGGATGCCTGCAAGGAGCGACATCTGCTCGCCGCGGTGGTTGACCCCGGCTCGCGGCATGCAGATCTCGGCATCCCATTGCAAAAGGCCGAGGGACGATCCAATTACGTATTTCTCGCGCGAGAGCCGAACCAGCTCCGCGTAGGCTTGATCAGGATTCATTGTAGTTGGGTGGGTTCGAGCGGCAAGCAAAGGTAAGTTACCCTTGCTCCCTTCGTCGGACGCCTTGCACCCGACTGTGCGGGCCCCCAAAATATCGAACCCGTTCCAGCCATTTTCCCGGAGACCGCATGAAGATTTCGCGTTTGTTTCTCGTCACGTTGGCAGTGCCAGCAGCCCTCGCTGCGCAGCAGCCGACTGCGCCTGCTGGTCCGCCGGTAAATCCGGTCACCACCGTTTTCCGAAATCGGACGATGGGCCTCCAGCGCAACCTCGCGCAGGCGTTCGATTCAATTCCAGCGTCGAAGTTCAACTATCGCCCGACACCGGCGCAGCTGACGATTGGATACATCGCTCAGCACCTCGCCAACGATAACTATTTCTTCTGCAGCGTCTTCGGCGCGATGCAGCCCACGCGTCCACCGCTCGATATCTCGACGGCTGATTCAATCAAGGCCACCTGGCCGCGCGAGACGCTCGTTACAAAGGTGAGGGAGTCATTCAAATACTGCGAAGACGCCTTTGCACAGATCAACGATGCAAACTTGGGGGATCAGGTCACGATCACCCCACCCGGCGGCCAGCCGCGAACTCTGACGCGCGCGGC
>JBDUEH010000172.1:0-5532 GCA_040002555.1 Gemmatimonadales bacterium
ATGGTTTCCTATATTTTTTGTTTTACAAAGACGTTGTTCCCCTTAAAGACCTTTGGGCGACTCTGTCGAGACCTCCCGCCATTCTCCGGTTTTGTTCTCCCGCCGTTCTCCCCAATTGGCCGTCATGGGTTTCCGCTGTTATCTAGTTTCGATGATGGGTAGTTCCGCCCTATTCCCGAGACTCCAAAATGCAACTAGAGATTCCGCAGACACTGATCGACATGACGGCGCCATGGGGAGACTTCGTAAAGCATTCGAAGCTCACCAAGACCATCGTGCTTTTTCTGCACATCGCTCCGATTGTTGTCGGCGGAGGAATCGCGATAGGTCTCGACCGGATCTCGCTTCGTCTCTCCAAAGGCAACGCCAACGATCGCGGCAGTCACCTGGCTGAGCTCGCGCGAACCCACAATCTCGTTATCTGGTCGCTTGGACTCTCGATTGTCAGCGGCCTCGCTCTCGTCGCCTCCGAAATAGACAACTTTCCGACGTCGTGGATTTTCTGGGTGAAGATGGGATTTATTGTCCTCCTTCTCCTCAATGGCGTCAGGATGAAAAGCATCGAGAGTCGCATGGCCGCCGCAGGGCCAACCGATGCCGACTGGACCCGCCTTCACTCCGTTGCCATCTCGAGCATCAGCCTCTGGCTGGTCGTCACGTTCCTTGGCATTGCCCTTAGCAAATTCGCTTGAGACACTGGGGCGCGGCCGCCCTTTCGTGGCCGCAATTCAGTCGATGGTGTATGGTTGAGAGTGCCAAAATCAGCGACCCCAGTCGTTAAGGTTTCCGGATTTCGGAAAACCTACAAATCCTTCGTCGCCGTTCACGACATCTCGTTCGAAGTCTTCGATGGCGAGATTTTTGGTCTGATCGGCCCGAACGGCGCCGGCAAGACGACAACGATGGAATGTGTCGAGGGACTTCGGACGCGCGACCGTGGAACGATCACGGTTCTTGGACTCGACCCTGTTCGGGACGTCTACGATCTGCAGCACCGCATCGGCATCCAGCTTCAGGAGGCGCAGCTCCAGAAACGCATCAAGGTTCGAGAGGCCGTCCATCTGTGGGCGTCGCTGTACGGTAAGAAGCCGACCGACGGTGATCGGCTTCTCGAGCAATTGGGACTTTCTGAAAAGCGCGAATCAAAATTCCTGACGCTTTCAGGAGGACAGAAGCAGCGGCTCTTCATAGTCCTCGCGCTCATCAACGATCCCGAGCTAGTCTTTCTCGATGAGTTGACAACTGGCCTAGACCCGCAATCACGACACGCGATCTGGGAACTGGTTCGCGGCATCCGTTCGCGCGGAAAGACGGTCTTTCTGACGACGCATCTCATGGAAGAGGCAGAGCGTTTGTGCGATCGTGTCGCGATCATCGAGCATGGAAAGATTATCGACATCGACAGTCCCGAGAAGCTCATCCACCGCCATTGCCCGGAGCGATCGGTTCTGCTGACTGCCGAGGACCCTCGGGCAGAGGAATGTTTTCGGTCGATCGCCAGCGTCGCGGAAGTTGTGCGAGATGAAACCAGATTCACCATTCGCGGAAACGGCGAGGATCTCGTGACCGACGTAATCCACTGCCTATCCGACACGCACATTCGCGTAACCGATTTTCGCACTGTGTTGCCGACCCTCGAGGACGTTTTTCTCAGGGTGACCGGCCGGTCAATCCGCGACTGAGGGGAAAGCGTTGCGCGGACTGATAAAGCTGACCTGGATTGAGCTCAAGATTTTCGCCCGCGAGCCGCTTGGCGCGTTGGGGACGGTTTTCGTTCCTGTGCTGATGTTCATCGCTTTGGGGAAAGTGGGAACGAGGCTGATTCCGCAGAGCCAAATCGTGACCAGCCGGGCGTTCGCAGTCGATGTGCCGGTATTCGCCGCAATTCTGATCGCGCTCAACGCCGTGCTTTCGCTTGTCTCGATCATTTCGATCTATCGTGAAGGAGGAATTCTCAAAAGGCTCCGCGCAACTCCCCTTCGTCCGCAGACCATTCTCACTGCTCACGTCCTCGTGAAGCTCATCCTCTCTGCGATCACGCTTACTCTGACTCTGCTTGCTGGTAAACGCTATTTCCCGACGGGACTGAACCTGCACATGCTCGGGTTTCTTGTGGCATTGTTGATCTCTACCTGCGCCATTCTGTCGATTGGGTTCCTGATTGCCAGCATCGTTCCCACCGCGCGATTTGCGCAGCCGATAGGGGGTGTGATTCTCTATCCGATGATCGCGTTATCGGGACTGTTCATACCGTTGGCGGCGATGCCGGAGGTCATGCGAATGGCCGCACGGGCGCTGCCGCTGACTTACGCGGTCGACCTTCTTCGTGGTGCTTGGCGAGGCGACCCGTGGACGTCGTTGACTGGCGATGTAGCTGCCCTGGCCCTGGTCTTCGTCATTTGCATCGCGCTCTCGGCCAAGGTTTTCAAGTGGGAATGACGCTCTGACAGCATATTATTGTCGGGCACCGTACGGGTAACGGTACCGTTCATGTCACAATTCGGCGTCCCTTTTGCACTAGGAGTGCCCCATGCCCGTATTAGCATCAGTAATCGACGTCTTCACGCGTGGGTCGGACCGGCCTGTGCGCCGTCTGGTTGCCTACTATTTGTTTCTTGGTCTGGTTGCTTTCGGAGTCGCGCTTGTCTTTCCACGGCTGATCGAACTGCTCGCCGGCAAGGGTCTCGAAGGAATGCCGGGCGGCGAGAAGGCCCTCCAGGATGGCCTCACCGGCGGTGGTTCCGCAGCATCATCGGTTTTCGGTCCCGGCGGTCTCGGCGACATCGCGATTTCGACTCTTGTGATCCTGATCGGGACGCTGCTATTGATGCTGCCGGTTTCGTGGGTCTACATGTCTGCAAGGTCTGTGCAGGGCCATAGTCAGTCAGTGGTTCAAACGCTGATCATTCTGCCCCTCGTTGTTGCCGGCATCATCATCATCGTCCAGAACAGTCTTGCTCTCGCGTTCAGTCTCGCGGGTGTTGTCGGCGCGGTGCGATTTCGAACAAACCTGAAGGACACTCGCGATCTCGTATTCGTTTTCCTGAGTATTGCGGTGGGATTCGCGGCAGGTGTCCAGTCGATCGCTGTGGGCGCGCTGCTTTCCATGTTCTTCAATTTTGTGTTGATCCTCACGTGGAGATACGACTACGGCCGCAACCTGCTTACCCCGACTGCCTCGTCGCAGTGGACGGGCCCGCTTCAATCCCTGGCCAGTGAGACGGGCCAGCATGACGTGCCGGATCGCGACCTCATCCTTTCGCTCACGCCGGAGAATGCCGACGTCCTGGCCCACCGTTTTGGAAGAGTCAGCGAAGCGCTCGGCAGCAAGAAAAAGAAGCCGCGCTTCGATTCCGTGCTGACTGTCGCGACTGACGAAGTGACACGCGCGCAGGACGCGGTTCAGAAGGTGCTCGATAGCAACGCCAAGAGGTCGAAGCTCGACGAAGTGATCGTGAACACCGGCAAGCCCTCGGTTTTGTACTATCTCGTAAAGCTCAAGAAATCAGTCACTCGGGACGAATTCCTCACGGAGGTGCAGTCCGAAGCCGGCGGGCTAATCACCTCGGCCGATCTGGAGATCGGCGAGCGCATACGGGAAGAGGATACCTCGAAGGCATGAGAACCTGGGGAGCTGCCGCGCTGTTCATCGGCGTGACGGCGGTGACCTTCGGATGCAGCGATAACACGCGGGGAGGGGCACTGCAACTCAAGGCGCTCGGTCGCACGCGCGAGCGAGAGCTCGCCGCGCGACTGGCGAAGGCTGACAAGCCAGACAAGAAATCCGATGAGTCAAAACCGGTGGCAGTCTGGATCATGCCGCCCGAGCTTCGTGAAATCTCGGGCCTGGCTCTCACCGCCGACGGGCGAGTTCTCGCGCATGATGATGAAGTCGCGAAGATATACGTCATCGATCCGAAGCGTGGCATTATGCTCAAGCAGTTCACGCTGGGCACTGGAATGCGCGCCGACTTCGAATCGATCACGGAAGCCGGCAGCGACATCTACATGTTGGCGTCGAACGGCGTTCTGTACCAGTTCCAGGAGGGCGCCGACGGGTCAGGCGTGCCGTATTCCGCAAATGATCTGCATCTTGGGAAAGAATGCGAGTTCGAGAGCATGGTCTATCAGGCCGACAGCAACTGGCTGGTGATGCCGTGCAAGAACGCCCGTGACAAGACTCTCGAGCATAACCTCGTGATCTATCGCTGGAAGATCGGAGGCACAGCAGACAACCGCCTGTCTATGGTGAGTGTTCCGTTCGCGCAGCTCGTGGGTAACAACAAGTGGAAGAGTCTCCATCCGTCTGACATTACAATCGACCCTGCCACTGGCAACTTCGTGATGATCTCGTCGCACGAAAATGCGTTGATCGAGATGACGAGAAATTTCGGTCTCGTCCGCGCAGAGAAGCTGCCGCCCGGACACAACCAGCCTGAAGGCGTTGCCATTACTAAAGACGGCATCCTGATGATCAGCGACGAAGCAACGCGAAAGCCGGCCGATATTTCGTTGTACCGCTGGCACCCGACACAACCAACCGACACCATTCAATGAGGGACGCCCCCAGCAACGCAAAGGTCCTGCTGCTTGCAATCTGCGTACTGCTCTCATGTTTTTCCGTGTCAGCGAATGCACAGAGCACCACCGCAATAATCGGCAGGGACAGCGTCACCGTCGTTCCCGGCCCGGACTACGCGGCCGGCAGTTTTCACCGGACGCTCCTGGGCGACAACTACCGGGATGTATGGACGTCGTCGATCAAGGTGCCGGTACTCGATTTAAAGCGTTTTGCCGGCGGTCTCACGCCTACGAAGCTCGGCGGTGGACAGCAGACCATGTCTCTGCGTTTCGCGGCGCCTGACAGCTCGGAGTGGGTCTTTCGGTCGGTGCACAAGGGATCGAACGTCCTGTCGAAAGAATTCAAACACACGGTGGCATCGTACGTCGTAGAGAATTACGGCAGTGCATCTCATCCGACGGGAAACCTTCCGTCGGCCGTGTTCATGAGAGCGGCCGGTCTGCTGCATCCAACTCCGCGGCTCGCGATCATGCCCGACGATCCATCTCTCGAAAAATACCGCAAGGAATTCGCGGGAATGCTCGGCACAATCGAGGAATATCCGAGCGTCCCGAAGCAGGGCGTGGCATTCGCCGATGCGAAGGAGATCATCGATGCCGAAGACCTTCTCAAGAAGATCGACAAGGATCCGAAGGATCGGATCGACGACCGCGCGTTCCTCACTGCGGTCCTCATGGACCTTTTTCTCGGGGACAACGACCGTCATCCCGACCAGTGGAAATGGGCGCAGCTGGGCGGAGAAAAATCTGACTGGGAGCCGATCGCACGCGACCGCGACCATGTGTTCGTTTCCTATGGAGGCATGATCGGTTCGCTCGCCCGACTCGTGATGCCGAGCCTGGTCAGTTTTGACGGAGACTATTCTTCGCCAACAGCAGTTCTGGCGAATGCCCTGGACTTCGATCGCCGAATGCTTTCCGGACTGAACCGCGCTGTGTGGGATTCTGTCG
>JBDUEH010000173.1:0-5514 GCA_040002555.1 Gemmatimonadales bacterium
GCGTTGCCTCCGTGACGTCCGTCCGGCTCGATGTCCATCCGTACCGACCCCGACCGCGCCTCGAACTTGAGCTCTCCGCGATCGACGAAGCCCTTCACTCTGACCTGATTTCCGGACACCCCGGTAACATTTACGTGGCCCGAATAGACCGAGAGACTGATGCTGCCGCCACGATCCATCGTCACGGTGGTGTCGAACTTTTCGCGATAGCGATCATCCTGCGCGCCGGCATTGCCACCCGGCACAAAGGCCGACGCGACAATCGCGGCGCTGCAGAACATCCATAGTGTTTTCATTTCCCTTTTATCCCTCAAGTGCTGGACGGCATCAATGCGACCGTCCGCAACAGTTCGACTTTCTTTTGAAGCGCGTTATCAAGCTGGCGCGTTAGGAACCCACTGGCTGGATCCTTCAATAGCGCCGACCGCGCGCGCCGAACCGCGGTGTCGATCAACTTCAGATTATCCTCGACGACCTTTACAGTTTCCGGATCGAGCTGTGCGCGCCGCTCGACCAGCACGCTTTGTAACTGATTGATCTCGCCACTGAAGGCAAGCTCGGATGCTGTCGGAGGCGCCGATGATGCCAGCGCCACCCTTGGCGTCGATCTCGGAACGAAAGTCGGGATTTTCGACCGCGACGCCGCCGCTGCTCCTGGAGTCAAATGCGCCACACTCGACTCGATGGCCGGCGTGGTGGCGGCGGGCTCTGGCGCAATCGCAACCTGGGGCGGCGCAACAATCGTCGGCGCAACAATCGTCGGCGCTACGCCTGCGGTGCCGGGCTGCCTGGTAATCGAACGCGATGTCGCGACATACGTTACACCTGAGCTTGCGACAACCAGCGCCGCAGCTGCTGCCGCGAGCCAGCGCTTGGACAGCGTTCCGCCTGAACGTGCAGCGATGGAGCGAACTTCCGGCTGAATGCGCGCTTCGATGGCGCTCCAGAGCTCACGCGACGGCGCAAAATCCGGCAACGCCGCAGCCTGCTCGCGGATTCCATTAACGTCTCGAATCAACGCCTGGCATCTGACGCAGGAGGAAGTGTGTTTATTGAAGCAAGAGAGTGACTGACCGTCGAGCGTTCCCTCAAAATAGTCGAGGAACATCTCATCGCATTCTCCGCATGTCATTTGATTCTCGATCATCGTGTCAGTGCCTCTCTAAGAAGGAGCCGTGCTCGGTGCAGTTGCGCTTTGCTTCCGCCTGAAGTTATTCCGCACATTTCCGCGATCTCCTCATGCTTAAATCCCTGAACGTCGTGAAGAACGAAAATCTGTCGTGCACCAGCAGGCAGCTTCGCGATCGCTGCGTTCAGGTCCATCCTGTCGCCGTGCATCGGCATCACTGACGCGCGTTGCACCGGCGTTTCATTGTCCCCGTCCGCCTCGTCTTCGACCAGTCGCATCCTGCTGCGCCCTTCGTTCTTTCTGTCCGTAAGGACGATGTTCACTGCAACTCTGTGAATCCACGTCGAGAATGCAGACTCGCCCCTGAACTGCGGCAGCTTTTCCCACGCCCTCACGAACACGTCCTGCGTTAACTCCTCCCCCTTTACCCTGCTTCCACACATTCGCGTGCACACTGAGAACACCCGGTTCACGTGCGATTTGTACAGCCGTTCGAACGCGCGCCGGTCGCCGGAGGCGGCGAGTGCCACATCCTCCGAGTCATCCGCCGGAACAGAAGACTGAATCATCATCGGCGCTGCCACAGGACTCTCGTCACTCTGTAGTTGAACGTCAGATCGGTGTTGCCGAGCTGCTATTTCCGGCGAAGCGTGAGCGGACCATTGGTTGTAGTCGCCCGGATTGTCGCTCCGCCTGACCCGAGGTCAGTCGAGATGTCGCGGTTGATCCGGCCCTGAACCATTACCGGAAAACCAAGACTAACCGGACCGTTAGTCGTTCCCGTCTCGAGATGCGCGGAGTAGTTCTCGGGAACGCTGATGGTGAGCGGGCCGTTGGTCGTGCGCGCATCGAGCCCACCGCCGTCCCACTTGTTTCCGGTCAGCGAGATTGTGAGCGGACCATTCGTCGTTCTTGCAGTAACGGTCCCACTCAAATCGTTCAATGAGAGTGGACCATTGCGGGTCTGAAGGTTGATATCGCCGCGAACCTGGGTGACCGACACCGGGCCATTCCGGGTCTCAACTTTCAGGTTCGACTTCATCGGCACCGACGCGACAAGTGAAGCCGACCATTGATTGTCGTCGTCATAGTTTCTCGGTCCATCGACCGTGATCGTCGAGCCGCTGATGACGGTGCGAATCTGTCCCGCAAGCGCCTTGGCCTCGTTCATCGACCGGCCCTTCGCCCGGATTCGCGTTCTCACAGAAATCTCGCCGCGATCCCAGCCGGTGACTGACACGCCTCCGTTTCTGAGACCTTCCATCGATATCGTTTCACTTGAGGGACGACCGGTGGCCGTCCTGATCTCGCAATAGATCGCATCTTTTCGACCGTAATCCCCGCGATCACTACGACAGTTGTCGAGCCAATCAGCGTCATCCTGCTGCGCCATCGCGCGAGTGGGGGGAATGACGCAGGCCAGAACGATCAGTGCGCGGACAAGCGATGTTTTGTTGATCATCGGATCGGGTTGTTGGTTGTGAATGCGGATATGACATGCACAACGCGTTGAAGGTTTGAACCCGGCCCAATTTCGGCCGTCCAGTGACTTACGGCGACGACACTTGTAAGGTGACGACATAGCTGGACGCCGGAATCGTCGATCCGGACCTGGGGACCGGACCCAATCCGACAAATTTGACCCGGTAACCGGCGTAATCGGCGAATTTGGAGTCGAGAGTCGTGTGCAGAGCCGCCGCCTGGGACACTGTCGTTGTCGAGCTCAGGCTCAAATTGACAACGGCGTCGCCAGCCCAAACGCATTGGACGTTGCTCGGGCAACGCGAGTCTGCTCCAACTGACCGGAACATGACCGCTATTGGCGTGCCATTGACCCTGCCCGTCTGACCCGCTGCGAGCTGGAAATCCTGGCCCATCGACACCTGAACTGTACCGGCCGTGCCAGTCGTACTCGGGAGTGGTTGCGACGCGCTCACGCACCCAGCGGCGACAATCGCGATCACCGCAAAACTCGAGATCCCCTTCATCTTGACTCTCCTTTCCTAGCGGGGCCGATTTGTCTACCGGCCCATCACGTTCCGCAGTTGAGACACACTATTTCGTACACCAGAGAGGTCGTCTGCGGTCACCGTAATATGCCCGAGCTTCCTTTTCGGCCGCGGGACTTTTCCGTACATGTGGATATGGACGTTTTCAACCGAATTGAGGCGCTCCACGTCGGGTTCCCGTCCAATGACGTTCACCATGCCGGCCGCGCCACCCATATCGGTCGATCCGAGCGGAAGGCCCGCGATTGCCCGAAGATGGTTTTCGAACTGGCTAGTGTCGGCCCCCTCTATCGTCCAGTGACCGGTGTTGTGCACTCGCGGCGCCATTTCGTTCGCAACAAGTCCACCCTCGGTCTGGAATAGCTCCAGCGCAAGCACGCCAACATATCCGAGCTCGTCCATCAACCGTCTGGAATAGTCTTCCGCGGCACCCTGAAGCTCGGCCGAGACGGCCGGAGCGGGAGCGAGAGAAAAACGAAGAATGCCCTCGCTGTGATAGTTCTCGACGAGGGGGTAGAAGGCGGTCTCTCCGTTTCTGCCACGCACACCGATGATCGACAGCTCACGCGAAAAATTGACGAACGATTCCACAATCGACGGCGCGCCTTTCACGGTGACCCACGCGTTTGCAATCTCGGCCCTGCTGCGAATTACCACCTGACCTTTTCCGTCATAGCCAAGCACGCGCGTCTTGAGTATCGCCGGCGTGCCGATTCGCTCCAGCGCCTGCCGCACATCGTTCATCCCATCCACTGCTGCAAACGGCGCCGTCGGAATATTGAGACGCTCAAAGCACTGCTTCTCTCTGGCGCGGTCCTGGGCCGTCTCGATCGCCGCGAGCGGCGGAAAAACCGGAACTCGTTCAGCTACGAACCGCACCGCGTCCGCCGGAATACTCTCGAACTCATATGTCGCGACGTCGATGCCGTCCGCGAAATGAGCAAGAGCTGTTTCATTGGAATAGTCAGCGACGATCAGCTCGGAGTGTCGCCCCGCTGGCGCATGATCATCCGGAGACAGAAAGCGGAAATCGAACCCCATTCGGCGGCCGGCGTACGCGAGCATTTGCCCAAGCTGCCCAGCGCCAAGCACGCCGACTTTCACGCGCCCGCTGACGGATCGGGTTGGTCTAGAACGGCCTGAGTCTGTGTCTGACGAAACGCATCGAGCGTTTCGCTTAAGCGTTCGTCGTTCGTCGCAAGGATCGCTGTTGCAAGCAACGCTGCGTTGATCGCACCGGCTTTGCCAATCGCGAGAGTTCCGACTGGAACGCCAGCAGGCATCTGCACAATGGACAGAAGCGAGTCGACACCCTGAAGCGCCTTCGATTCAACGGGAACGCCAAGGACAGGAAGAGTCGTCTTAGCCGACACCATTCCAGGTAGATGCGCTGCACCGCCTGCTCCGGCGATGATGACTTTCAATCCCCGGTCGCGCGCGCTCGATGCGTACTCGAACAGCAGGTCGGGAGTGCGATGTGCCGACACTACGCGCGTCTCGTTTGGAACGCCGAGCGCATCGAGTGTCTCGACTGCGTGACGCATCGTTTCCCAATCGGACTTCGATCCCATGATCACGCCGACCTTGGGGTTCGCGTGCATCGATCAGGTGGTGAGTGACGACTGGCTCTGCGACTCGACCGGAAGAGCCACCAGAATACCGAAGTCATTGATCACGGCCAACGTCTCCTCAACGATAGCCGAGTCGAGCTCCGCGATTTCTTCTGAGGCTGGCGAGCCGAAGTCGAGAGCGAGCTGGCTCACACGGACAAAGCTGCGCCGATGATGCGGCGTGATTCCATGCGAGTCGAGTCCGCGAATGTGCGCCTTTGTGGTATAGCCGACGTTGCGCTCCCATGTGTACGCCGGATAACGAACGGCCAGTCGCGCCATTAGCCGGTCTCGGGTGACCTTGGCGATGATTGACGCGCATGCGATCGAATGACAGCGCGCGTCGCCGTGAACGATTGCGGTATGAGGCACGGGAAGCGTGCGCATCGGCTTTCCGTCGATGATTACGTAATCGGGTTTTACGTTCAGGCGACCGAGCGCTCGCTTCATCGCAAGTACACTCGCCTGGTAGATGTTGAACCGCTCGATCTCGTGCACTGATGCGGCACCAAGCGCGAACGAAAGCGCGCGTTCCTGAATTCGCCCGCACAAGCGGACGCGTTCGTCCGCGGTGAGCATCTTCGAATCATCGACGCCGCGAATCGCGCGCATGTCGGGCGGCATTATCACCGCGCACGCCACTACTGGCCCGGCAAGCGGCCCTCGGCCAACTTCGTCCACACCAGCCAAAAGGGGTCCCCGCTCGATGCGAAGATCCCTTTCGATGTGTGTCCAGCGTTTTAGTCTGTACGGAGCGCGACTTTTT
>JBDUEH010000174.1:0-5500 GCA_040002555.1 Gemmatimonadales bacterium
AGATGCCGGTGAGCAGACCGCGCTCTGATGCGTAATCGCCCCAGACAATTTTCGAATCGATCATCGTTGCCGCTTCGTGAGCTCCGGTGGACATGTAGCGAACCATGTTGACCAGCATTCGGTCCGAGACTGGATCGAGGCCTGCACGATTGACGACGTCGAGTCCAGTTACGAGCACCGATCCCTTGCCGCCGAACAATTCCGCGAGCGCAACTCCCTGAAGCCCGTGATCGTAGTTGGCCAGCACCGCGACTTGTTCCATCGACTTCGAATCGGGTATCACGAAACCTCGCGCCACCGGATAAACTTGCGGAAATCCCGGTTTTGATTCGTCCCAGTTTGTAAAATCGGACCAGAGAAAGAGCCGATCGCGCGAAACACCGTCAAAGACCGGACTTGCAAGCCGTTCGGGATTCACTGACATCCCGTTCATGAATGGCCGGCCGCCGGGAAAGACCAGCGGATGATCGAGTTGACCTGTTTGCAGCCTGATCGAAACCGGCAGCCATGAGGCGTCGAATTTCGCAGGATCCTGGTGAAGAACGAGAACTCTGCCACCCCGTTCGACGAAGTTTCGAAGACCCCCTTCGTCGTGCGTCATTTTTTCGTTCCAGGCCTCGCCACCGATGACGATCAGATCCGCGGTAGACAAACCGGAGAACGACTTCAGAGGCGAGGATGCGATCCCTACTTCCTTGAAAGACCGCGCCGTCTTTCCGGTTGCATCATCGTAGAGCAGGACTCTTTTTGCGATCCGCTGGCTCGAAGATCCGAAGGATTTCTTCGCTACAAAGATCGATACATCGTTTGTCGAGACGACCTCTGAGCCACGAGTGACGGTGCCGGTAAGCTTCACCACGCCCTGCGGAAGATCTGCTGGAAGCGTGATCGGTATGACGGTGCTACTCGCGCCGTAGTACGGAACATCAGGCAACGGCGTATCGGCTGTCAGGTACTCGTGCCCATCTGCCCCTACTATAGAGTAGCGCACAGTCAGGTTCGAGAGGCCAGATCCATCGTCACTGTCGTTAACGACATGTGCCACAGGTTTGATCGTCGCACCCGCGTAAGCATTGGGCGTCCATGATTCCCAGCTAAGAAGTATCGGCTGATATGACACTCCGTACTGTTTCGCGATCGGCTTCGGCTTCATGTCCGCGAAGCGCGAGATGCCCCACCAGTTGTGAAAGACAATCGTGAATGGCGTAAGGCCGGCAAGATTCGGATTCTGCTCTCGTGATCGGCGATAGATCTCGATTGCCTGTTTCGCCATCCACGCCTGATAGCCGAGGGCTCTTTCTGACTGCTCCGATTGCGGCGCGTGACCTGTCCAGTTGAGTTGCGAGTCTGGCTGCTTCGTGTTCGGCACGAGATTAAACCGGCCATCCACGCCCGTGTAGTTGCCGACGTTCTCTGTCATAGTCATCGGTTGCTCTACGCCCGACCGCCAGCAAATCTTCGGATCCCGCATCGTGTAGAAACTGAGGAACGAGTTGTAGTACCATCCCCAGTAACGGTGGAGATCGCAGATTTCGCCAACTCGCCCGAACCCGTAACCGGCGTTCGCGATATAGAGACGAGTGTTGTCCCAGGCGTGAAGCGAATCGTACATGGCGCCGAGAAACTTGTTGACCCCATCGGCTCCCGTGGTGAGATAGTTGATCTCGGCGTCCGCCTGCTCGTTAGATAGGACGTAAACCACGACGCTCGGATGATTCACGAGCGGTCCGATGACGTCCTTGCGATACCAGTTGACGCTTTCGGAGAGCGGCGCGGTGGGTGCCTGAGTGGCCCTGCCGCCCTGCGGCGTTCCGTAGTTGCCCTGGAAGAGCATCATGCCGAGCTCGTCGCAGACGTCGAACCAGACCTGCGAGTGACGTGTGAGGCGAATGATGTTGACGTTGACGCTCTTGAGGTACCGCACGTAATCCTCGACGAACTGCCGGTTGTCCTCGAGCGAATCCGGAATGTTGCGTTCCGGCGGATTGATTGCGTTCCCGCGGAGAAATATCGGGCGACCGTTCAGGATAATCCGTCCGTCTTTCATCGCAACACTGCGAAAGCCGAAGCGGATGTGATCAAAAAAGTCGCCGCCCGCACCTTCCGTTCTAACGAGGAGGGAATACAGCTTCGGCGACTGCGGGCTCCACAGATGTGGATGGAGACCAGAAACGGTTCTCGTTAGCCTTCCAACACCATCAGCACCGACAGCCAGCTTTCCGATCTCACCCGTCCACACAACCTCGGTGCCCGCGGCACCCACTATCCGCGCGCTGAGAACAGTTCCATCGGGGATCGTCGCCTTCGGGACCTCGACCTCTATTCGTACGCTCGATGTGTCGCTGAACGCGCGAACATTCGGCGCGGCGAGCGATACCTGCACCTGCGCGCTGACCGTTGTTGAGCTCAAGCAAGTAGCGACCGCGAGTATGAACAACCAGATCGTCGACTTCACCTATTTCTTCCTTACGCGAATCGCGTTGAGTATCGCCTTGCCTTTGCTCGCCCTGAATCCGACGTTGATCCCCTCGCCGTTCTTCGCGCTGACAGAAGTGTCGATCGTCGCGGCCCGGGCGATTCCATATTTGGCGGAGAGATCGACATCGGCGATCACGTCTTTTCCGTTCAAACTCACGCTGAACACTCTCTCACCGGCTTTCGCTTCGGGCTCAGCGAAAAGAAACTCGACGGTGTAGTCGGCGTCAGGAACGTCGAACCTGTAGCTCGTCACGCCCGACAGGTAGGTGAAGTAGAGCGGCGTATCCTTGCTTTCCTTGATGGCCAGATCCTTGTCGAAGATCTTCAGCTCACCATCTAAATATCCGAAACTTCCAGCGACGTACTTCTGGTCGCCTTCCCAGACGATTCCGCCGGGTTGCGCGTATTGGAGATGTCCGCCCGTGTTCACTCCAATCTCGCGAAACGGAATCGCAGCATCAGCCAGCTTCGCTGGACGCTGCACGAAGTCGATGACCATGCTGTCGGCGATCGTCGTCGAGCCCGTCTTTCCTCGCGCCGTGAGCGCGTTCTTTCCATTGGAGAACGTCACGTCCCACGTAGCGCGATGAACGTCGTCGGGACTCCTGGTGCCAAGCGACCGTCCGTTCACAATCAGCTCGACGCTCGAAAGGTTCGAGTAGACATCGACCGGTTGAGGCGTCGCAATTCCAGTTCTTCTCGCCCACCCTCGGCTCGCGACACGAACCATCGGAGCGGGATTCCAGTTCGCCTTGTACAGATAGTAGACGTCTTTCGGAGTCCTGTCCCACATCTGCAGGCCCTTCTGATTCATGTAGGGAATCGAACCGCCCGTCTCCGGCTGCGAGAAATCGAATTGATTCCACACCGCCGTTCCCGCGAGCCACGGCCTGGCAGTGAGCTGCCTCACGTACGACTCGTGATATCGCTTCATCCACGTTCCGCTAAAATCGAATCGCTCCGGCTCGAGCGAGTTGACCCGGAAGTCGTCCTCAGCACCGTACTCACTCACAAAGATGTTTTCATTCGGATGAGCAGCGTGACGTCGATCGAGTTGCCTGCCGAAATCATCGAACACGCCTGAATACCAGCCGCTGTAGATGTTCTGCCCGAGTATGTCGGTTACGCGCGTGAGGCCAGCTACGTCGTAGTCATCGCTTCCATGAACAGCCATTGTCACGGGCCGCGACGGATCCGCGGCCTTTGCGACGCTGTCCATATGCTTCGCGAACGCGAGTACCTGCGAGGTATAAGCTGTGTCCACCTGCTTCCGAATCCGAAAACCTTCCGGACTCCACAGGAACACCTCGTTCATGATGCCCCATGTGATCACGCTCGGGTGATTGAAATTTTGCCGAATCATCTCACGAAGCATGTTCTCCGCGTTCGCCGTAAACTGCGGGTCGGGAGTGATGTAGTTGACGACAGGCACCTCTTCCCAAATGAGTAGTCCAAGCCGGTCGGCCGCTGCGAGGACGGCGAGAGCCTGCGGATAATGCGCGAGCCGTACGAAATTCGCGCCCATGTCCTTGATCCACTTCATGTCGCGAACGTGAAAGCTGTCGCTTAGCGCCGAGCCAAGGCCCCGATAGTCCTGATGCCGATTGGTTCCGCGAAGCTGAAGCTTCTTTCCGTTGAGCCAGAACCCGGTTTGAGCATCGAACCGAAACCATCGGAAGCCAACTGGAGTCTCGAGACGGTCGCGCAGTATCGAGCCAGCGTAAATCTCGGTTCGCATGCTATATAGATACGGCTCACCGGGAGACCACAGGTGCGGATTGGCAATGGCCGGAAGCGAAACGCTCCACGACACCTTCTGGCCTGCACCGACCTGTAAATCCGTCGTTCGGTTCGCTACTTGTGTCCCTCTGGCATCCGACAAAGTGTTCACGACGCGAACTGTTTTTGTAGAACCGGTCTCATTGACGACAGTTCCGCGAATACTTGCTGTCGCGCTCGTGTTCGTTACCGACGGAGTCGAGACGAACACTCCGCTCGATCCGTGATCTGTCATGTCCTCATGAAGAGAGTCGGTAGAGACGATCCACGCGTCTCGATAGATGCCTCCGTACAACGCATAGCCAACCGAAAGCGGCGGAATAAACGGATCGTGACTGTTATCTACCTGGACAGCGATCAGGTTGTCATTTGCCTTGCCGTCGAACTTGAGCTGTTTGGTGATATCGATGGTGAACGCCGTGTATCCACCTTTGTGCTGACCGACAAATGCACCGTTCACGTAAACATCGGCGATTTGATTCACACCCTCGAAGTTGAGAAACACTTTCTTGTGGGCGAGAAAACCGCGCAGGCTGACCCACTTCCGATACCACCCGATCCCGCGCCGGTAACTCGGCAAATCGTCGAATGGATCCGACGCATTCCATGTGTGCGGCAACGACACCTTCTGCCAATTGCTGTCCGGCATCGCCGGCTTCTCGGCAAGATTCAACCCGTTCGGGTAGAATTTCCAGCCGCTGTCGATCGACATCCTGAGTCGCGGAACTTCTTCTGCCTGGGCCAGCAACGACTCGGGCAGAATCATTAGAGCAAATGCGAGCGCTGCGATCCTTGAGACCGCGGCGCCTGAGTCAATTCCTTTCACCCGATTATCAGTAACCCGGGTTCTGCGGCATGACCTTCGTGAGATTGGCGTCGATCACCGCCTGCGGAATCGGTAACAAGGAGTCGCGAGCCAGAACTACCGGAGCGGCAAGCTTGTTGAACAGCTTCACTCTGGTGAGCCACGTCCCGGTACGAATGAGTGTGTAACGGCGCTGTTCTTCCGTCACGAGCTCGCGCGACCTTTCATCGAGGATGAAATCCATCGTCACGTCGCCGGCAGTGATCGGCGTCGCTCCCGCGCGCGCACGGAGAATGTTGATCGTCGCCGCCGCACCCGCCGTATTGCCGCGCTTCATCTGCGCCTCGGCCAGCAGCAGATAGGTTTCGGCAACTCGTATGTATGGCTGATCCTCGTACTGAGCATCACCGGTCACGTCATTCGGATCTGCCCAGTCCC
>JBDUEH010000175.1:0-5474 GCA_040002555.1 Gemmatimonadales bacterium
CATTGCGGCGTTGTTGACCTGGCTTTTGAGGAAGTCTAGTCCACGATCCATATGACGCTCCATTTCAGGGAAACACACTTACTCTCTCACGGGCGAGTCACCTATTTCAGGAGGCACATCGCAGGCCATAGCAAAACACTGAGCATGGGCCGCCTTATATTAAGCGCGTGCAAACTTCCTCTGCGTGCCTGAACGGGGACCAATCGCCAATTTCCAGGCGCATACCGGAGTGAACGTCATGCCTTCCGCAGGCGGGCTCGAGATGGCTCGTCAATTACTCGAGCGCGAAACAGCTGTGGCTCCCGAGTCCCCGGAAAATGGCGCGGCCCTTGAACGCACGCTGGCCCGCGTCTCTGAAAACCTTCGGCGTTCAGTTGGTGATGACGGATACGAAGCACTGCTCGCACGCGCAGTCGCTCGAGCCCAATCCGACCATCCGGCGCTAGTCGACATTCGCGGCGATGGCATCGCCGGTCTTTCCATGGATCGCGTCACTGCGGGCGTGGACACTCACGGAGCGGCCGTCGTTACCGCCGCACTTGAATCATTGCTTGCCACGCTCGTTGACGTGCTGAGCGGCCTCATTGGAGCTGATATGGTAATGAATCTCCTCGATCCCGACGGACTGCTGCCAAAGACGCCACAACCGGGGCTACCAAAGTGACCGCCCCCAAGCTTCCGGTCATCCGGAATGTTGCTTCCGGCATACCTGGTCTTGACACGATTCTCGGTGGCGGACTCTGCGAGTATTCGTTCAATCTCATTGCGGGAGCCCCGGGAGTTGGCAAGACAACTCTCGTGCAGCAGATCTTTTTTGCGAATGCCACACCCGAACGGCCGGCACTGTACTTCACCGTACTTGGTGAGCCAACCATCAAGATGATTCGATATATGCGCCAGTTTCGCTACTTCGACCCGTCACGAGTTCCTTCGGCTGTTCGTTTCGTCAATCTCACGTCTGAGGCAGCGAGCGGCAAATTTGACGCTGTGCTCGAGCGAATTATTTCCGAAGTCGCGCGGGCAACTCCTGCGTTTGTGGCGATTGACTCCTTTCGAACCATCGTTAGTGAGCGTCCTTCGTCTGAAGCGGATGGCGTCGTTGAGCTCGCCCGCTTTGTCCAGCGACTCGCGCAGCAGTTGACGAGCTGGGAGGTCACTTCGTTCCTGATTGGTGAGTACTCAGACTCGGAGCGCCAGCACCCAGTTTTTACGGTGGCGGATTCGATCCTCTGGCTGTCGGAGGACGTCGACCGAAATTCGGCCGCGCGCAAGCTCCGCGTCGTGAAAATTCGCGGACGGAGCCAGATGCCAGGCTTGCATACGGTTCGGATCACCGACTCCGGTATGGAGGTGTTTCCGAGAATTCCGGAGCAACAGGAGCAGCGTTCCGCGCGGTCAAAAACGCGCCTCTCTACCGGCGTGCCGGGGCTCGACGACATGATGGGCGGCGGTATTCCAGCAGGAGACGTCGTTCTGATCACGGGGCCGGCGGGAACCGGGAAGACGACCTTCGCGACACAGTTCGTTGCACAGGGGCTGAGCGAGGGTGAGAGCTGTGTCGTCGCTGTCTTCGAGGAGTATCCCCAGGCATACCTCGCTCGCGCCAAAACGCTGGACGTGGATTTCGATGCGATGGTAAAAGAGGGCCGACTCGCGATCACCTACTTACGTCCGCTCGATTTGTCCGTAGACGAAATGCTGAACGCGATCCGCAGTGAGGTGGAGGCCATTGGTGCAACCCGCGTTGTCATCGATTCGCTCTCCGGCTTCGAGGTCGCGCTTGCGCCAACATACAGAGAAGATTTCAGGGAGTCGTTGTACCGCCTGGTTGGCGCACTTACGGCAATTGGGGTGACGGTCGTCATGACTGCAGAAGTCATCGACGTGTTTCCAGACTTCCGGTTCACCACCGAACGAGTCTCGTTCATCACCGACGACATCATCGTTCAGCGTTACGTCGAGATCGACGGTCACCTGCAAAAAGTCCTGGCCGTCGTTAAGATGCGGGGCAGCGCGCACTCTACTGATTTCAGGACCTACGAGTTGACGTCTGCTGGAGCGTCAATGGGCGAGTCGCTAGTCGGTTACCACGGAATTACGACGGGCGTGCCCCAATTCCACGGGACTGATTCTAAAGCGGACCCTGACGGTTGATGTCGTGACCGGCACAAACGCGAGTGTTTCGGTCGTTGCGTCCCTGGCGAGACACCTGGCATTTTCGCCCGTTGCCCTTGCCGTCACGAAGGGCCCCACTCACGAACTCCTGTATGCGAACGCAGCCTTCCTCCAACTACAGGAGTCGGCTGAGATCTCCATCGGAGTTCCTCATGGCGGCATTGGCGACAGTACCGCCAATCTGTCGCCGTTGCTCGACCGCGCACTTCGCGGTGCGGAGCCCGTGCGCGATGAGAATCTGCCCGCACACGACGGCACTCGGTCACCATGGACATGCACGGTGTGGCCGTACCCATCGGAGGAGTTGGTTCCCGAAGGACTCGTATTGGAGATTCGCGACGCCGGCTACGTAGAGGGTTCCATCGCCCGGCAGCGGACAATCGCCGAGCGACTACTGCTTGCGGCGTTGCGCGAGCAGGACACAGCGCGGGAAGCTGTCGCGGCCAGTAACCGCTCGAGGTTCCTGTCCGAGGCCAGTCACGACCTCGCGCTGTCACTCGACCAGGATGCGACACGCGAGATCGTCCGGCGACGCACCCTGCCGCGCGATGGAGTGTGGTGCATCGTCGACGTCATCGAATCGAACGGAGCGATGCACCGACTCGCGGTTGTGCACCCAGACCCGGCAAAAGAAGAGCTCGCGCGACGGCTATCGGACGACTGGGTTCCACAACCAGGCGATCCAATCGGCGCGTCGACAATGCTGAATCCCTCGGGTGGGGAACCGACGGTGGTCGAGCATGATTCAGGAGACGCGCTTATCGCCGCGGCGCATGGACCGGAGAACCTGGCAATTCTTCAGGAACTCGGCTTTGGCGCGCTGCTCGTCGTTCCATTGGTGGTGAGAGCAGCGACGGTTGGCGCCCTCACGTTCGTAACTCCTCGTGGCGACGCTCCCTTTTCCCGTGAGGAGATCACGCTCGCCTCCGAGCTTGCCGACCGGTGTGCCATGGCGCTCGACAACGCCCGCCTGTACCACGAAGCGGACGCGCTCCGAGTTTCTGCCGAGGTCGCGAACCGCGCCAAGTCGAACTTTCTCGGCAGTATGAGTCACGAGCTGCGAACCCCGTTGAACGCAATCGGTGGCTACACTGACCTGATCGACATGGGGCTTCGCGGCCCTGTGACCTCCGAGCAAAGAACCGATCTCACGCGCATCAGGCGTAATCAGCAACACCTGCTCGCGCTGATCTCGGACATTCTCAACTTTGTGCGGACAGAGAGTGGTCGCATGGAGTACACCTTCGCAGACGTACCCGTCGAGCCGACGATTAGCCACGTCGTGGAAATGCTGGATGGAGCCGCGGAGCAGCGCAATCTCGTGCTCCAGAGATCACCAAGTGACGTCAACGCCTCTGTCTGGGCAGACGCCAATCGGGTCCGGCAGATTCTGCTGAACCTGCTGATGAATGCTGTCAAGTACAGCCCAAGCACCGGTGGGGGGACCATCACGCTCAGCACGACGATGACGCGTTATGACGTGCTCATTCAAGTGAGTGACAACGGTCCCGGCATTCCACCGGAGAAACTGGAGGCGATCTTCGAGCCGTTCGTGCAGCTGGCGACCGGGCTTACCAACCGTCAGGGTGGCGTGGGCCTTGGATTGGCAATCAGCCGCGATCTTGCGCGCGCGATGTCCGGCGACCTCAAGGTAGACAGTGCAGTTGGTGTCGGCTCCCGATTTACGCTGTCGCTGCCCCGCGCGCAGCCGGATTCGCGGCAAGAGGGCTGACCGTCGGTTGAGCGTCGTCGGGGCTTACGTAATAACCTGAGAATCAGCATATGCTCGGGGCGGGGATCGAACCCGCATTCCCTTTATGGGAGAGGGATTTTATCCGATCACAGATCAGAAATCGTAGCGCACACCGACCTGCATGCGCCACCTGGATGGGTCAGGCGCCACCTTGTTAACCGGCGGAAGTACAGCCTCGCCATTGGATGCAACGGGAATTGCGTAACGCGGTCTTCCCTTCACCGCGTCCCATCCCGAAATCGACAGGAGGGGCGCCGTCTCCGTAGCCGTTGTCTCACGCACTAGTCCCCAACTGCGGTTGAGCAGGTTCGCTACGTTGAAAAAATCCGCGCCGATTTCAAGGTTTCGTCCACGCGTTGTAAAAAATTTCCTTGAAAGGCGCGTATCAATTGAAGTAACAAGAGGATTGCGACACGAATTGCGCGTCATCATCCGCCCCCGTTGAACGCGAAGGCATGACTGTGACTCAATGAAGCCATCAAGCGCCGGATACGCGGAAAGATTCGACAAGGAAATGTCATCCTGCGCAAGCGGTATGTACGAGAGATCATTGCCTCGTGTGCCGTCGGCGTTCGCATCCCCATTCACTGTATAGGCGAAAGGAGTTCCCGAACGGGCGCGCCAAAAAAAGGATGCGGTCATTCCGAACGCGAGTGGCGCGCTTCCTGTCGCCGCGAAGCTGTGCGGTATATCGCGCCCGGATCGTCGCAGAATCCGGTGCGCAAGCGTTCCGTCGACCGGATTGTTTCGATAGATCACCGAGCTGGTGAACCCCGTCATGCTCATGACGTCCAGCGTCCTCGACCAGCTGTAGGAGAGATGAAGATTTGCCCCCGAGCGCCAACGGCGTTCCATCGAAGCTGAGATGGAGGTTGACCGGTCGGCGGACACGTTGCCATAGCTGTAGATACCTCCGAACGAAGTGCTATCGAGGCGCGTTTGTCTGGAGACACCGTCGCTGCCGATGGAGCCGTACATCTCTCGTCCTTCACTATTGCTACCGCGATCGAGAAGATTGACATCATTGACAAAAAGATCGTCGCGGCCGCGGGTGTGGATGATGTCGACCGAACCCGTCAGTGCATTTCCAAAGTCGTGATCGAGACCGACTGCATATTTCACCGCCTGCTGGAAACGAAAGTCCGACGGGAAGTAGTTCACACTCGCGACTGGAGGGAGCGCCGTTGTATTAAGACAGCGCGATGGCAGCTTGCGGATGTCCGTCGTTGGCGCCGGAACTCCGTCGGCGCGCCTGCAAGTGAGAATCGTCTGCTCCTGACCGGTGTTCGAATACGCACTGGTGATCCACGCGAAAGGCGGACGCCCGGTGAAAACTCCGGCCCCGCCACGCAGCAGGGAATTTCGATTTTGCCCTAGCTGCCAGGCGAAGCCAATTCGTGGAGCGACGACTGCATTCCCAGATGGAAAGTGACCCGTGTCGATCGGCCCGAGGATTTGCGTTGTGACAAGCAGCGCGTTTGTTCGTGGCGAATCGAAGAACGGCGCATCGGCTCTCACGCCGGCTGTAACGGTGAGCCTGTCTGAC
>JBDUEH010000176.1:0-5469 GCA_040002555.1 Gemmatimonadales bacterium
GAACGCAAAGGGTTCGAGATGGAGCTCCTCGATGAGAGCGAAGGCGAAGAGGCCGGTATCAAGGGAGCTGTAATCGAGATCCGGGGCCAGTATGCATATGGATTCCTTCGAGCTGAAGCTGGAGTGCATCGCCTCGTTCGCATCTCGCCGTTCGACTCCGCCGCGCGTCGTCACACAAGCTTTGCTTCAGTTTTTGTTTATCCCGTGGTGAACGAAGAAATCAACATCGAAATACGTGAAGAGGATCTTCGGATCGATGTCTATCGCGCGTCGGGCGCCGGCGGCCAGCATGTCAACAAGACAAGCTCTGCGGTTCGCATCACGCACATCCCGACGAATACAGTTGTCGCTTCCCAGGCGCAGCGTTCGCAGTTCAAGAACAAGGCGACCGCGATGCAAATGCTCAAGAACAAGCTTTACCAGGCGGAGATTCAGCGTCGTGAAGAAGAAAAGGCAAAGCTCGACGCGAACAAACAGGACGTCAGCTTTGGCAGCCAGATCAGGAGCTACGTGTTTCAGCCCTACACAATGGTCAACGACCACCGAACCGATTTGAAGATTCCCGACGTACAAAAAATAATGGATGGCGGAATCGATCCGTTCATTCGGGCCTACCTGAAGCAGGCAACCAACGGGGACGTGTCGTGACCGATGATCTGAACTTCGTCCTCAAGGCACGTCGCGACAAACTCGAGGCCCTGAAGGCCGCCGGCATAAATCCGTTCGCATACTCTTACGATCGTCAACATTCGGCCGAAGATGCGCTTGCACTTTTGCCGACCGCGGCAGAGCACGACGCCGAGGAAGGGGCGGGCGTAAAGGTCGCGGGACGCATCGTGGCGTGGCGAGCGCACGGAAAGACTGTATTCGCGCACCTCGCCGATTCCAGCGGACGCATCCAGCTCTACTTCAGAAAAGACCAGCTCGGCGACGAGAAGTTCGGAGCGCTGGATCATTTCGACCTTGGTGACATCATCGGCGTGTCAGGACCGTTGTTTCGTACGCGGACAGGAGAGACGACCGTACGTGTGGAGACGTTCGAGCTACTCGCCAAATCGCTGCGTCCCTTGCCGTTCGGCAAGGAGGAAGTAGTCGACGGACAAATCGTGAGGCATTCCGGATTTACAGATCCGGAGCAGCGCTATCGCCAACGTTACGCAGATCTCGCCGTGAATCCAGAAGTACGGGCGATGTTCTTCGCTCGCTCGAGGATGACGTCCACGATTCGCGCGTTCCTCGACGGATTGAACTATCTGGAGGTGGAGACGCCGGTGCTTCAGCCGCTGTATGGCGGTGCTGCGGCACGTCCATTCGAGACGCATCACAATGCGCTCGACGTGCCCCTGTTTCTGCGCATTGCAGATGAGCTGTATCTCAAACGACTGGTTGTCGGCGGATTCGAGCGGGTTTACGAAATCGGACATGACTTCAGGAATGAAGGAATCGACCGGACTCACAATCCTGAGTTCACGATGCTCGAGTTCTACGAAGCGTTTGCGGATTACGAAGTGATGATGGGACGTGTGGAAAAATTGATGATCAATGTTTCGGACGCCCTACGCGGCCTCCCGATTGTCGGCGAAAAAGTTCCGGTTCTAAAAGCGCCGTTCGAGCGAGTCGAGTGGGTTCCGTCGCTCAACGCCGCAGCCGGAATGGACGTGATGGCGCAGGGCGAGTCAGAACTCTGCGAACTGGCCCGCCGACTTGACGTGCATCGCCCTGAGGAGCTGAGCCGTCCAAAGATCATCGACGAAATATTTCAGGAACTCGTCGAGTCGAAGCTCATCGAGCCGACCTTTGTTATCGATTACCCGGTAGAACTGTCGCCTCTGGCAAAGCCTAAGCGCGGGGGTCCGGGGCTCACCGAGAGGTTCGAGCTGTTCGCGAATGGCAAGGAAATGGCGAATGCCTTCAGCGAGCTCAACGATCCGATTGACCAGCGCGCTCGGCTCGAGGCCTCCGCTCGCCTCAAGGCGGCGGGCGATCTCGAAGCGTCTGGTGTAGATGAAGACTATCTGCGCGCGATGGAATACGGGATGCCGCCGATGGGGGGCGTTGGGATCGGACTCGACAGGCTGCTGATGTACATGACGCAAACGATACATATTCGCGATGTGATACTATTTCCTACGATGAGGCCTGAATGAACCGACTCGAGTTGTCGATCGCGTGGAGATATCTCCGCAGTCGGCGCGGATCGCGACTGCTGTCACTGATCAGCGTAATCGCCATCGGCGGCGTTCTTGTCGGCGTCAGCGCGTTGATTCTCATCATGGGGGTGATGAACGGACTTCAGCGCGATCTCCGCGAAAAAATCCTCGTTGGAAGCCCTGACATCCGCGTGCTCAGCTACGGGGAAGATCTCAAGATTACCGACTGGCCGACCGTACTGGATAAGGTGAAGCGCCAGCCGGGAGTGGTGAGCGCTGCGCCCTTCGTGCTCGTCGAAGGTGGAATGAACGCGGGGCACGACTACGCTGGCGCGGTTTACATCGTTGGCATTCGGCCGCAGGGCAGGGGAGTTCCTGACGTCACGACGATTCGGCAGCACGCGATTTCTGGTGATTTCCGATTCGCGAGCACGGACGGTCAACACCGTGGTGTTGTGCTCGGGAAGTTGGTCGCTTCGAGATACAACGCGTGGCCGGGGGACAAGATCAATCTCGTCTCGATTTCCGGCGTGAAGCCGAATGCCGTGACTGGCCAATTCGTACCGAGATACTTCCAATATGAGGTTACCGGCATCGTCGAGACGGGCATGTACGAGTACGACAACGCATACGTCTACGTCGCCCTTGACCGCGCGCAGGAATTCGCCGCACTCGGCAACGGCGTAACCGGAATCGAGGTCAAGACGACAGATCGCTGGCAGGCCAACACCGTAGCTGAGCGAATCACGGCCGCGTTGGGATGGCCGTACAGAACTGTCGATTGGCAGGAACAGAACCGCTCACTCTTCCAGGCGCTCAAACTGGAGAAGCTGGGCATGGGCGTGATCCTTTTGCTCATCGTGATGGTTGCGGCCTTCAACATTGTCAGTACGCTGACAATGGTTGTGACCGACAAGACTCGCGAGATTGGAATTCTCAAGGCGATGGGGCTTCCGGCGAAGTCGATTCGCAGGGTTTTCCTCGCGCAGGGGATCGTCATTGGTCTCGTTGGAACTACTCTGGGACTGATCGTCGGGTTTGGCGGTGCGTTTGCGCTCGAGAAGTACAAATTCATTCCACTCGATCCAACCATTTACTTCATCGATCATTTGCCGGTGGCAACACAGCCCGCCGATGTAGCCTGGATTGTTCTCGCGAGTGTAGTAACCGCCGCGCTTGCGACGCTCTACCCGGCGATTCAGGCATCACGCCTGTATCCGATCGACGCGATCAGGCACGAATAGAATGCCAGTCCTCGAAGCGCACGATCTTCACAAGACCTACGTTGGGGGCGACGGCGGCGCGATCAATGTGCTCAGTGGCGTCGATCTCGCGATCAATCGTCGGGAGATGGTTGCGATCACCGGTGCCAGCGGAGCCGGCAAGTCCACGCTGCTACATGTGCTTGGTGCACTGGACAAGCCGACGCGCGGCTACGTGGTCATTGGCGGCGAGCCAATCAACGGCCTGGGTGAGGAGCAGCTTGCAGCATTGAGAAACAGGTCGGTTGGATTTGTTTTTCAGTTTCACCATTTGTTGCGCGAGTTCTCTGCACTTGAGAACGTGATGATGCCGATGCGAATCGCCGGGAAGCCCGAAGCCGACGCCCGGAGCCGCGCGCAGGAGTTGCTGGCTCGAGTTGGGCTGAGCGCGCGTATGCATCATCGTCCGTCGGAGCTTTCAGGTGGCGAGCAGCAGAGAACAGCGGTCGCCCGCGCGCTTTCGATGGATCCCAAGATTGTGCTTGCCGACGAGCCGTCGGGAAATCTCGATCTTGCCAACGGCGAAATGCTTCATGAGCTTCTCACCGAGGTTGTCAACGACCTCGAGATCGGGATGGTGGTAGTGACCCACAACCGGCTCCTGGCGGCGCGTGCCAGCCGCGTGCTTTTGCTCGAGGGCGGCAGACTGATCGAAACTTTAGTAGGCGACACCATTGTCTGAGTGTTAGCGTAAGTACAGGTGTGTTGCTTCGCCGCAAATGTGGCGTCTTCGGGTTAGAGGGGCGGGAGAGAGTCGGATGATCTGCGATGTCTGCAAAGAAGGGGATGCTGTAATCCAGCTGACTGAGGTCGAGGGGTCGGGCGTGCGCCTCCTCCACCTCTGTGAGCGCTGCGCCGCTGAGCGCGGTGTGGAAACGACCGTATCGGCACCAAAGCCGCAGATCACGGATTTCCTTCAGAGCGTACACCAGGCCATGCAGGCTACCCAGGGTGACGCCGCTCGCTGCACTTTCTGCTCGTCTACTTTCCGCGACTTCAGGTCCACCGGCCGTCTTGGATGCGCACACTGCTACGACGCATTCGAGAACAGCATGCGCGACCTGCTGCGCCGCGTTCATGGAAACTCGAAACACATCGGCCGTCGCTATGAGCCACCGGCAAGTGTCGACATCCCGGACGGAGGGACCGCTAACGAGCTGCGGGACCGCCTTCGCCGTGCAGTGGAGGCCGAGCATTTCGAGCTCGCCGCCGATATTCGGGACAAGTTGAGAGGAATCGACTGATGCTCGACCTCTCCCTGATTCCCGATGGAGGCGTCGGCTGGCTCGATGCGTCGGGCTCTAATCCGGACATTATCATTTCGACGCGCATTCGGCTCGCGAGGAATCTCGAGGGATATGCGTTTGCCGGTCGCGCCCGCGATGGCGAACGGCTTCGCATTCTGTCGCAGGTCCAGCAAGCTATGACGGCAATGGGCGGAATGAGCAACGGGCTGATCCTTCGGGTTGATGAGATGGCGCCCGAAGACCGCCTGCTTCTTCACGAAAGGCATCTCGTGAGCAAAGAACTCGCTGGACTTGATCCCCAGCGTCCTGTTCGCAGTGGATCGGCCGTCTATGTGGCTCGCGGAACGAGCATAATGGTGAATGAGGAAGACCATCTTCGCCTTCAGTCGCTTGAGTCGGGACTTCGGATAGCGGAAGGATTCACCGCGGTGGAAGCTCTCGAGTCAGAGCTGGGCGAGCTGGTGCCATATGCGTTTCACCGTGAGTTCGGATATCTCACCGCGTGTCCGACAAACGCCGGAACCGGTCTCCGCGCGTCTGTCCTGATTCACCTTCCGGGACTGGTGCTCACGAAAGAGATCGGCAAAGTATTGTCGGGCCTTCAGCAGGTGGGACTCACCTATCGCGGTCTTTACGGGGAAGGAAGCGAAGTCGTCGGGAATTTCTTCCAGATATCCAACCAGACCACGCTTGGACGCAGCGAGCCGGAACTGCTGGAATACCTGACGCGAGTGGTAACTCACGTCATCGAACGTGAAGAAGAAGCAAGAAAAGTATTGCTTAGAGACGCGGGTTATATTATCGAAGACA
>JBDUEH010000177.1:0-5461 GCA_040002555.1 Gemmatimonadales bacterium
TGGCCGAATCGAGAGGGGTGGCGGCCGGCAAAATCTTCCAGCCGCTTCGCCTCGCTTTGACTGGATTGTCTGTAAGTCCCGGCATTTTCGACGTTCTGGTAATGCAGGGCCGCGACTTGGCCCTGACACGTATTGCAAACGCAGCGATCTGGCTGCGGGGCACTTTAACCTCGTCGGTGTAGCACGCTTTGAAACTGTTTGTTGACGATGGAGGGTATCACCTGCAAATTGTACGCGACATCAAAGGTGCCGCGGGCACGCTGAAGGTGTATACACAAATTCTGGAGCTCCAATGTCAGAGTTACTAACCCCGCTGGAGGGCTCGGTATACAACTACCTGCTCGACTTTACGGCGGAAAACACGTACCAGCCAAGCATTCGAGATATCGGCAAGAAATTCCAGATCAAATCGACCAAGACTGTCTCCGATCTTCTGCAATCGCTCGCACGCAAGGGATACATCGAGCGCGATCCTGCACGCTCGCGAGGTGTGAGGCTTCTTGGCTTTACCGGCGGCAGCAAAACGAAACCGGTTCCGTACTATGGAAGAATCCACGCAGGCGAGCCGGCGCTTCTTCCCGAGCATCGCGCCGGATTCATCACGATGGATCGCCGCTTCGTTCCTGCCGAGGAAGTTTTCTTCCTCAAGGTGAAGGGTGACAGCATGATTGGCCGCGCCATCAGCGACGGCGATTTCGTCATGGTCAATCCCGCGGCCAGAGCGAAGGAGAACGACATCATCGCAGCGAGAATCGGCGACGAAGGTACCGTGAAGACGTTGACCCACCAGAACGGATCGGTGGTTCTCGAGCCGGCCAATCCGGCGGAGCGCGAGATAACGATCAAGGCGACGGACGACTTCGGCATTCTTGGGGTTGTCTGTGGCGTCTTCAGACCGTTCGTGACGATGGAAGAGCAGACCGCTGAAATGAGCGAGAACTAGCGGCTTTAGCGGCTAGTGACCTGAAGGTGGTTGCGCGGCAGGCTGATCAGTCTGCCGCGTTTTCTTTTCCGCCGCGGCTTTCTCGCGTTCCTTACGCTCGCGGATGCTTTTTACAGCCTTCTTGAAGTCCGCATCGTTCATTCCGCGCTGAGCGTTCCAGAAAATATCAGCATGCATCTGGTTCGACGCCTTGTTGCGCTCGTACGTGCTTGGATTCTGCGACTGATTGATTGGAAGCAACGCCAGGACTGCGGTTGGGATCGAGAACTTGCCCAGGTGAATGAACTTCTGGTCAATTCCGTACTTCTTGCCATCCTTCTCGAAGGTCCAGTCTCCCGGTTTGCGCTCGCCAGCCGCGGCAGCAATTGAATCGTTGAATGGAGCAATGATCGACACGATGGCGCTGTCGAGTCGCTCCTTTGCGCTCTTCGGCGCTTCGACGAGGTCCCCCGGGGGCGACCACAATCTCGGATCGCTGTAAGTCGGTCTGATTCCACGCGTCGGTCCGCCCCCGCCGACGAGCGGACCGCTCCCTTCATCTGACTCCGGGGTTGACGTGGACGACGGCACGTCTGGAATCGCTGTCGGAATTGCATTCGGCGCGATGAGCTTTCTCGGCGGAACCTTGCTCACCGGTCTGTTGTCACCGCCGCTCTTTCCGGCCACGGGCGAACCATTCGCCTTAGGCAGGCGCAGAAATCCGATTCGCTCCGCCGGAGTCTCAGCTGATTTGTGGTGACCAAAAATCATCGTGAACGCCGCCGGCGAAACCAGAAAACGCACGAGGCCGGCAACCAGCAGCGCGTGAAAAACGACTGACGCAACGAAGGGACGCGATGGGGTGCGCTTTCGCGGAGCAGGCGACTGCTCCGGATTTCTCGATCCGCGAAGCGTATTCATCACGCGTTCAGACAAGTCTTCTCAGGCTCCTACACTCATGCGCGCCATCACCCGACCCGCACGTGATGCGGCCTCGCGAATGCGTTCTGGCGATGTGATGAACGATACGCGGAAATAACCCTCTCCGCCTGCTCCGAATGACGACCCTGGCAACACGATCACTCCTTCCTCTTCCATCAGCATTTCCGAGAACTCGGCACTCGCTATGTGCTCCGGCAGCGGAATCCAGAGGTACATCGTTCCCTTCGGCGATTCGCAGTCGAAACCATTCTCGCGAAATGCGGTCACCGCAGCATCACGTCGTTCCTTGAACACCGCGATGTTGCGCGGCACGAACTCTTCCCAGTTGTCGAGCGCCGACGCCGCTGCTGCCTGCACCGCCATGAAAGCGCCAGTATCGACAAACAGTTTCACGCGGGAGAGAGGCCCGACCAGCTCCTGGTCCCCAACCGCCCAACCGCAGCGCCATCCCGTCATGTTGTACGTCTTTGACATCGAGTGAAACTCGATCGCAACATCGCGTGCGCCGTCTACTTCGAAAATGCTCGGCGGCCTATAACCGTCGAATGCCATTTCCGAGTAGGCATTGTCATACACCAGAAGGATGTCGAGTTCCCTGCAACGACGGACAACGCCTTCGAGGTAGCTCATCGGAGCGACTGCAGCCGTCGGATTGTTCGGGTAATTGAGATACAGAATCTTCGTTCGCTTCAAGACGTCGGGCGGCACCTCATCCAGGTCGACGAGAAACCCATTCTCCGCCTTTAGCGAATACTTGTACGGTTCGCCCATCGCGAGCCGCGTTCCGCCCACGTAGGCGAGATACCCCGGCTCGGGAATGATCGTCACGTCGCCTTCCTCGGCATACGCAAGCGCAACATGGGAGATGCCTTCCTTCGATCCGATCAGGGGCACGATCTCCGTGAAGGGGTTGAAAGTCAGATCAAACCGTTTCGACATGAACCTCGAAATCGCCTCGCGATACTCGATGAGACCAAGGCCGAAACCGTAGCGGCTCATAGCAGGATTACGCGCAGCGGCTGCCAAACGCTCCACCGCCGCAGGAGGCGGAGCGAGATCCGCATCACCCGCGCCGAGGTCGATGACATCCACGCCGCGCGCGATCAGCGCCCGTTTCTTCTCCGGCACTCTGCCAAGTGGATAGTCGGGAAGAGTGAGAACGCGATTGGCGAGCCGAGGCATCAAGCAGGACCCGCGACACGATTGCTAACCTTGCTCACGCCTTCTATCTCGACTTCAACGACGTCTCCCGGCTTCAGCGGAGCTACACCCGCAGGTGTGCCTGTCGCGACAAGGTCTCCCGGCTCGAGTGTCATCACATGCGACACGTACGACAGCAGCATCGGAATCGAGAAGACCATCTCGCTCGAATTCGCGCGCTGTTTTTCTTCGCCGTTCACCCGCGTGACCACCACGAGATTCGCGAGATCATGATTGCCGGGGAGGACGTTGCCGACGGGACAGAAAGTGTCGAAGCCCTTTGCCCGGGTCCATTGACTGTCCTTCTTCTGAAGGTCGCGAGCAGTCACGTCGTTTACGGCGACGATTCCCCGCACTGCCGCAACGGCTTCGGCTTCAGTTGCCCTGGTCAGCCGCGCGCCGATGACGATCCCAATCTCTCCCTCGAACTCCACGCGTTCCGACTGTGGCGGAAGAACGATCGCATCACCATCGCGGATGACACTCGTGCTTGGCTTGAGAAAAAACAACGGTTCAGTCGGAACTTCGTTCCCCAACTCTTTCGCGTGCTCGCGATAGTTGCGACCGATGCACACGATCTTTCCTGGTCTGTGGAAGTCTTCCGCAGCGGGTGCTTCGCCGCCACCGGTCAACGGATCGTCGAATCTCAAGTCAGTCATTGAATCATTTCCCGGAACGATATCCACATCAATCGGACACCGAATAGAAGTCTCGTAGTTGCCGCGAAATTTCATCCCAGCTCAATAGTATTCGCTTTGCCGGGGGCAGCGCCCGCAACAACGTCGCTCCATAAGCTTTCGTCACGACGCGCGGATCTGCAATGACAATCGCGCCGCGATCTGTTTTCGTCCTGATCAAGCGCCCAAAACCCTGCTTCAGGCGCAGCGCGGCATGCGGCACCATGTATTCGGCGAAAGGATCCCCGCCGCGCTCCGCGATAGCTTCGCAGTGGGCAGCAGTTAACGGCTCGGTGGGAACCCGGAACGGGAGTTTGGCGATCAACAGGCCGCGCAGCGCGCTCCCTGCGACGTCCACACCTTCCCAATAGGACGATGTTCCGAGAAGCACGGCCCGTCCGGACTCCCGAAATCGAGCCAGCAGCGCATCCCGCGATTCCTCGCCGTGAACGAGCAACGGGCGATTGTCTGCCAATCCTCGCGAACGCAAATCAGCCGCAGCCTGTCGCACATCGCGATGACTCGTGAACAGCACGAAAATCCCGCCGTCCGACGCGCTCGTGAACTCTTCGACCATCTTGATAACCGATCGAAAATGTCCGGCCGGATCAGCGTTTGGCGGCGGCACGTCCCTCGGTACTGCGAGAATCGCCTGACGCTTGAAGTCAAACGGCGACACGAACGATTCCGTAACAGGGGGAATGGGCAATTGATCGACGCCCAATCGCCCACTCAAAAACTCGAACCGCGAGTCTGTCGAGAGAGTAGCACTCGTTACGACCGTCGTGCGAAGCCGATTGAACAGGTCATCTCGAAGAATTGGTGCAAGGTCGAGGGGGACCCATGTCACGGCGATGTTTCCTTCGCCACGCCCGCGTGATTCGACCCACCTCACACGCTTGTGCGCATCCGATCCCGATTCCAGCGCTCCATGAATCGCGCCAGCAAGCGCTTCCAGGCGTCGCCCAACTCCGCGCAGTTCACTGACGAGATTCGCCGTCGGCTCATCGGGCGTCTCCTCGAGCTCCAGACGGTCGCGAATCAATCCAATCGTGTCAGCGAGAGTTGCTGCGCTCGTGAGCATGTCCGTCAGTGCTTCGCCGAGTCCTGATTTCCAGATCTGGTGTGTGTCGAAATCTTCACTCAGACGGACTGTCTGCTGAGAGCTTTCGCGCAGAAATATCTCGAGCAGATCGAACACGACAGTTCCCTTGTCGCGACAGGCATCCACAGATGGAAGGATCTTCTGTTCGAGCAAGTCGAGACTCGCTTTACTGAACATGTCGTTCGGGCGAGCACGCAGCCGCTCGCCGAGCGCAGCGAGAATACCACCGGCCTGCCCACGCCGGCTCGCGTTGCGTGCCAGCCGCGACAGCAATCGCAGCATTCCGCGACGCGATGCTGTCTCTCCTAAATGCGACGCTGCCGCATCCTCGAGGTGATGGCCTTCATCGATGATCAGCCGCGAGTATGCAGGAATTACCGCCGTGTCTTCCCAGTTCTGTTGCAGTCGTCTCACCGCAATGTCCGACATCAGCAGGTGATGGTTCGCTACAACAATTTGCGCGTTTGCCGCTTCCCGCCGCGCTTTGAAGAAGAAGCACTTTTCGAAATGTGGACACTTCTGCCGCGTGCAAAGATCCGGCTCGGCCGCCACTTCGTCCCACACTTCCGGATTTGGCTCATGGTCGAGATCGCTTAGCGATCCCTCTTTCGTCGT
>JBDUEH010000178.1:0-5451 GCA_040002555.1 Gemmatimonadales bacterium
CACATCGCGTTCGTAGAAAATCGCTGCGAGCATATCGTTGGTGCTCGACGTACTCGTCAGCGGGGTCAGACCACCGCGGCCAACGCGCGTCTTGTTGATCAACGTTGCCGCGCGCGCCTTGTCACCGTTTGTGCGAACAAGGGCCTCCGCGATGAGAAGATCGTTTTCCGCCGGAAGAACCCAGGGCAGCGTTCCGAGATAATCCGTTCCATTTTCAAATGACGTGTAGAAATATCGGATGTGCTGCCACTGGCTGAAGAAGTAGAAGCCCCGCTCGGGTTTGAACGGAATGTTCGGCACGTATTTGTAGTCGGTGCCTGGCGTTGCAGTCGTTCCCATTCGAAGATCGGCCGATTGAGCACGCGGAGGAGCAACTGCGGTCGTGTATTCCAGTGGTTGCGAAGGGTCCTTAAACGGACGACTCGCTGTCATGCCAGGCGAGTACTCGGCGGGCGGTCCACGACTTTCCCGTCGATGCAGCGATTGCCTTGTCGAACTTCGCACGGAACCACCCAGGTTCCAATTGCCCGGAAGGAATTCGGCCTGTCGAAGAAGATCCTCTCGGCCGGGCACCTTCAGACCGTCCTTCGCGTCGCGCCTGCTACCATATCCTGATTCGATTCTCCGGCGCGACATAGAGTCGCTCGCCCGGCTGCACGTTGAACGCATCGTACCAGCCATCCACGTTTCTCGTCACGTAGTTGACTCTTACAAACGGCGGCGAGTTCGAGCCCTGGGCGATCTGATTCCGCACGAAGGACGGTGGAAACTTCGCACGCCACATCTGCGCATGACCCATGAAGAATCGCTGGTCACCCGTAAACCCGTCGATTACCGGCGCTTTCGCTCCCTTCAATGAAAGATGATACGCGTCGAGGGCCGCGAGCGTCCCTCCAAGATCGTCGATCGCTTCATTCACAACGAGGTCACCCTTGATGTGGATGCCGGGTATTGGCTCAATCGATGAGTATTGTTCAGCGAGAGCCTTTTTTTTCGTTTGGAAGAATTCCTGCTCAGCAGGTGTCCACGTGTCGTGCAGACGTCCATCAGCCTCGTAGTGCTGGCCGATGTCGTCGAAGGCGGAAGCCATCACCTGTCCGATAGTCACACCCACCGCTCCGTAATTGACCGCCGGATCGGCAGTAACGTCGAAGAACGGCGGCTGAAGGAGCCCTGCTGGTATTTCGATCGAGTTCGATTGAAAGTTTGAGTTGTAATTCACCGTTTGCGGCGTGAACGCACCTTCCACGCGGTCGAACGGCTTGTCGAGTTGCGCGATCCGCTTCTGCCATCGGTACCGCCTCGCCCGGTCGACGTTGCCGTACAGATCGCCGTCCTCAATCCTGAGACCAGTATAGTCGCGCCGTTTCTCCGGATACCCGATAACGGCGGTCATCTTTGCAAGCTTGTCGAGCGAGCGCACTTTGGTCTCATCGCTCATCCACGGCGTCGTACGGATTCGATTTCCGAACGCGGTCCTGATGTTCTCGAACATCTCGGTCGCCATCGCCTTTGCCGCGGGCGAAAAATACTTGCCGAGGTAGAGGGTGCCGAGCATGTCGCCGATGTTCTGGTCGGTCGTGATCGCCGCCCGCTGCGAACGCGGAAGGGCAACGACGTTCGAGCTGTTGAACTGCTTCGCCCGGAAATCGAAATTGAGTGCGACTGCCGCCGCGTTCAAGAAGGGGGCATCGTTGTCTGCAAGTCCGAATGCCTGACGCGCCTGCCAGACGGCGACCGGCGTCGACGCAAAGATCTGCGCAATCTTTGGGAACGCGCTCTTCGCGCCGAGATTGATGCTCCTCACCTGGCCGAGACCCGCCGAGCGAAAGTATTCGTCCCAATCAATGCCAGGAGCAAACGCTTTGAGCTCCGTCACCGACATCGGATTGTCCGTCAGAAGCGCGTCGCGCATCTGCTCGTGCGACCAGCTCACCTTCGCTATTTCGGTTTCGAGAGCGAGAATGTCCCTCGCTCGCTGCTCCGGCATTGGCCATTCGATCAACCGCAGCATTCCGCCGACATAACTCTCGTACGCCTTTCGGATGTCAGCGAATTGTGGGTCCAGATAGTATTCAGGGCCGGGCAACGATAAGCCACCCGCGTTGAGGTACGCGGCGTATCGCTCGGGATTGTGCGAATCCTGACTGATGAATACGCCGAAGACTCCGTAGCCGGAGTTCGCTTGCGCTCCCATAAGGGCCGAGAGTTGTGACGGTTTACGGACGGCGCGTATCGCATCCAGCTTTGAACGAAGCGGCGAGAGACCCTTCGCCTCGACGGCACCCTCGTCCATGAACGCGCGATAGAACGAGCCGACTCTCGCTTCATCGCTACCAGCAATTGCGGCGTGGTTCGCCGCGGCGTTCTCGAGTAGTCCGGCAAGCTGGCGCGGAACCAGTCTTCGAAGGTCGCGCCAGTATGCCGACATCGGAATCTGCGCGCCCAGCTCGGTGTTCTTGAACCACGTGCCGTTCTCCGACATGAAGAAATCGTCGCCGGGTTTCACGGTCGGATCGCGATCGGCGAGGTTAACCCCCCATCCGCCAACTGCGAACGACGAGATCAGGTCACGCGGTTGCGAATTTGGAGTCTGAACGGGTTGTGCGGCCTGGGCCGCAAGGCGTATCGCTCCGAAGACCACGAGAACGAACGCGCGAGTCGCATGACGCGACAATGACTGGAGTGTTGGCATGCGTCCAAATCAAGAAACCGGGGCCGAGAGCAGACAGTGCCACTGAATCCGCGGCGGATAGTACCACTTTCCGGCCTACGTTCCCAGAAGCGACGCGAGCTTGTCCCGGTATCCACGGCTGAGCTTCAATTTCGCGCCGTCCTTGAGCACGACCACGTATTCTCCGTGAAACCAGGGCTGGAGCTCACGAATCCTGTCGATATTGACGATCGTCGATCTGTGGATCCTGATGAACCGGGCAGGCTCGAGCATCGCCAACATTTCGCTCATCGACTTCCTGAGCGTGTGAGTAGTCCGTCCGGCATGAATGCGAACCGTACCCCCAGCCGCATCGATCCAGTCGATCTCCTCCGCATTGACGAAGGTGATGGCTCCATCCTTCCGCACGGAAATTCTGTCCGACTGGCGCGTTGCCGGGGTTGGCTGGCTTGAGCTCGTATCGGAAGCAGCCAACCCGCCGACCATACGCTGAACCGTGTCGAGTATTACTTCCGCCCTGACTTTCTCCCAGTGGTCACGGGCACGAAGAATCGTTTCGTGAAGCCTCGCCTGATCGACCGGCTTCAGGAGATAGTCGAGCGCTCGAGCACCAAAGGCGCGAAAAGCATGATCTGCGTGCGCCGTGACGAACACGACAGGAGGCAATTCGAAGCCCGCGCTTTTTTCGAGCATGGCGAACCCGTTCATGCCTGGCATCTCGATGTCCAGAAAAATCAGATCCGGTGGATCATCTCTGATCGCGTCAAGCGCGGTCGAGGAATTCGAGAATTCACCGACAACCTCTACATCCTCTTCGCGGAGGAGTCGAAGACGCAAACCCTCGCGGGCGGGAGCCTCATCGTCAACGATCACTGCCCGAAGTGGCCGGTTCATGCGGGAATATCCAGAGTCGCTGTTATGTGGTCATCCGCAGTGGAAAGGTCAAATGCAGCGCTCCGCCCATAAAAGTGCCGCAACCGTTCACGAACATACCTCAGGCCAAAGCCGCCCACCTCACCGTTATGCCCGTCAACCGCGGCTTCGACAGAATTCCTCACGTCGATATGCAGTCGCCCGGCATCAACGTAGGCAGATATCCGAATGGGCTCGCCTGATCCTCCCGGCAATCCACCGTGAATGATGGCATTTTCGACCAGTGGCTGAATGATCTGGCCCGGCAATCGCGCCGTCAAAGCGCTCTCGGCGATATCGACCTCGATTCTCATCGCGTCACCAAATCGAAGTCGCTCGATCTCGATGTAGCGTTCGATCATTGCAAGCTCGTCGCTGAGCAGAACAGTAGTGTCGGGCTGTTGTTCCAAAGCTGACCGAAGGTATCCGGAGATCAGGCCAATCGCCTTGTCCGCGCCGAGAGTGTCTCCTTTTAACACGAGCGTTGAGACGGTGTTGAGGGCGTTGAACAGAAAATGAGGTTGAAGGCGCCAGCGAAGAATCTCGAGGTCGGCTTTCGCCAGTCTGGACTGAAGCAGTGATGAGGCGATTTCGCGCTCACGGGATTTGCGAGTGGCCTCAACCAGGTAGCACGCACCCGCCAAAACGGCGAATGTCGCGAGATCGCCACCGCCATGTCGAACGGCATACGCAGACAGCCCCGATGCGTCCACGTGCTTGGATAAATCGACCGCGAACAACCGCACGAGATTGATGTGCAGCATGCCGTGGACGAAAATCAACGCGACGCCTATCGTCAGCAGTTCTGCCGCTTGCATCCACAACGACGCATGTCGCCGCACGATTCGATTGATGATGTAAATCGCCAGCGGTGTGAGAATCGCCCACGCCCAATAGAAAATCATGACGTTGTCTGCGAGGTCGACGAACGATCTCACATCCCTCACGGAACTGTCAGCAAGAAAGAAATGCGCTGACGAGAGAAGTCCGAAAATCGTCCAGCCGACAAATAGCAGCACTGCGCCTGCGAGTGCACGCCAGGCGCGCGATCGAGGCATGCGATAGCTGGACGTGATCGTACGCGGTGTCAGTGTTTCAGAGCTATTGGTCATCGACCGTAAGATCATGTCCCATGCACAAAGCGGCCAGCAAATCCCGTCCAAATCCCTGAAGACCGCGCTCCGATGGCCGCCGAGCGCGCCGGATGGGCGGCACTTTCGGCCATCTCGCGCGCCGCCATCCGCAATCGGGCTACAAGGCGTCGCGACGACATGACGTTCGGGACATCGTGAATCATGAATCGTTCACGACTATTCGGGCTGAGTCTCGCCAGCGCCGTAACCCTCATCGCTTTCGTTCCCCGCGGCGGTTCGGCCCAGGCCGTAACACCAGCGCCTGCACGCATCGAACTCCACGCGTCACGCGCAACTTCAATTCAACTCGACGGCAAGCTCGACGAGAAGGAATGGAGCACCGCCGAAGCGGCGACCAACTTCACGCAGCGGTTCCCAGATCCGGGACATCCAGCGACGATGAGAACCGAGGTCCGAATCCTCTACGACGCGAACGCCATCTACGTCGGAGCGCGCATGTTCGACCCGCATCCCGATTCGATCACTGCCCCACTCGCCCGGCGGGATCCAGGCAACGTAGACTCGGACTGGATCGACGTGATATTCGATAGCTACAACGACCGTCGCACCGGCTATCGGTTCGGCATCAATCCTGTGGGCACGAAGCTCGACGTCTATCACTTTAACGATTCGGACGACGACAATTCGTGGGATGCGCTCTGGGATGTCGCGACGTCGATCGATTCGCTTGGATGGACCGCTGAGTATCGCATTCCCCTCTCGCAGCTTCGC
>JBDUEH010000179.1:0-5450 GCA_040002555.1 Gemmatimonadales bacterium
GGGTTCGGCATTCCCCAAAGCCACATGACGCCGGCCACGATGGCACCCTCGGCCACGTTGACTGATGCCGCGGTCAACAGGTATGTAGAGATGGATCTCTCTATCTCGCGCGCGATCTGAACCGCCTTCCGCTTGTCACCGAGATTCGGCAGAACCTTGATGAGTTTCTGGAGAAAGAGATCGCCAGCGGCGAGAAGGAAATAAAGAAGGATCAGTACTTCGAGAATGCTGGCGATCGATCTTTGCGTTGTGCCGAAGACCCGCGCCGCCAGGCTGGGGCCCTGCACAATGACCTGGGCTGGCTTCGCTCCTTTCGGGGTAACACCAGTGGCTGTTTCTCCTGCGGCTGTCGCCACTTGCTCCGCGGTCTTGGAGGCACGCTGGAGCGGCCTGATGATCTTGCTCAACTTCGCCTCGGCCGTCTTCAACGTTGCCGGCGCAGTGGCCGCCCAGTCGCTGACGGCTCCAGACAATCCAAACGCGCCCGTACCCAACAGTCCCAGCAATGCGAGGATGATCAACCCGGCCCCCAGCGGCGGCGGTATCCGGAATCGCGCCAGCCATCGCACAACGGGACTCAACAGAAAGTTGAGAAGTACCGCGAAGACGATCGGAAGGAGGAAATCGCGAGAGAAGTACAGCGTGTACAAGACGGCGAGAACTGCGAGGATCGTAAGGTCGATCGAACGGGCTCGCCGGCTTTCAATGGCCGAACCGGTTTTGGAAATGTCAGGATCGGCCGAGCTTCCCTCTACGGGACGAGCCTCGGCCGTTACGTCGACCGTGGGCTCGAGGACTGAATCGTCTTTGGTGTCCGGCGCGCTCACCTTATTCTCCATCGCATACTGGAATATGGAGGCAAGAGTGAAGCCTGAGCGAGCCCCGCCAGGATCTCACCCGTCGTTCTAGTTTCTCGACCTCAGAATTTCCTCGAACAATCCGATCGCTCGCGGGTCCATCGTCTGACCGAGCCAGAACAACGCCGACTTGCGCACCTCCGCGTCCCGATTGTTGCGAGCGACTTCGATCAATGACGAAACGGCCTCGTTGTTCCTTCGCTGCGACAACGCGAAGACGGCAGATTTCTTTACTTCGGTCGCGTCGTCGTCCTTTGCGAAGGAGACTCTGCCCCCAACCTGTTCGCCGGCGGCCTGGCCGAGCCAGAACATCGCCTGCTTCCTCGTCGCGAGTGGACGATTCTCATCGCGCACGAGGTTGAACAGCCGCGGCCAGACGACAACGCCATCCGCAAACGTGAGAGGCATTATCGCGTCACGGCCGACTGAACCGCCGTCCGTCGTTGCGAGCGAGAGCAGGTAGTCCGTTGCGTCCTTCGCGGATAGCGCTCCAAGATCTGTCACTCCATTCGTCGCGGGCCGCCACTCCCCACCAACGTACGCTCTGATCTTGCTCACTCTGCCGCCATCGACGGATAGAACCAACCGAACCGGACCCTTGCTGCACTCGTGGTCGTATGCAACGTCAAGCGAAGCGTCGGACGACCACGTCATGTGGTTATCGGTGCCGCGAGAAATTGAATTGTTGTATCCGCAGAGTTCAGGGCGAGCGGGATAGGTGAACCGAACTTTTCCGTTTCCCGCCGTCGCTACTCTGCGCGCGATGTCCTGTGCTTTCGCTCTTACTGGAATCATGCTCGCTAGAATCACGAGTGACCCGACAACGGCGACCGACGTAATCTTCTTGATCTTCATCGGTCACCTCAGCGGTTGATCATATCGGCAAGAAACGCAGACACGCGAGTATCCCGGGACTGGCCGAGCCAGAACATCGCCTTCTTGCGCGCATCGCGGTCCTTGTCGTTCTTCGCGATATCCATGAGCTTGTCGATCGCGACCTTTTCGTGACGTTGCGAGAAGACGAAGATCATCTGGTCCTTCATTTCGCGCTCGTCCATTCGGCTGTAAAGGTTCGTCAGCTGCTCCATCGACGTGTCTGTCTGGCCGGCCCAAAAGAGGGCCTTCTTTCTATTCTCGATGCTCTCCGACTCGTTGCTCACCAGGTCTACGAGCCATTTCTGACTGGAGGCGTCTTTCTGCTGCGACATCGAGAAAATGATCTTGTCCTTCAGCTCATTGCTTTGAACCCGCGTGTAGAGCGATCTCAGGTAGTCGCCGCCGCCAGCTCTTCCCTGTCCGAGCCAGAAGATCGCCTTCCCGCGAACTTCGTCAGATGCATCGCCCCGTTCGGCGAAGTCGCGGAGAATCGGAAATCCTTTTCCACTGCGATGCTGTGACAGTCCGAAGATCGCCTTGTCCTGGATCCTGCTATCGTGGGAGCTCTTGAGAATGTCATTGAGCATTCCGACGGCCCGCTCGTCTTCGACTTGCGAGAGCCAGAATATCGCCTGATCGCGAACTTCGTTGGGCCTGCTCTCGTCCTTTGCGATCGAGTAGATCGGCTGAGTAACCTCGACGCTGTCGGCGATAGTGACGGGAAAGATTGCCTCTCCTGCTGCCTTGCCCGACTGAGTGCGTGCGATGCCAATCAGATAGTCCACGGCGTCGCGTGTCGAGACGGTTCCGACATCCGTGACACCTGAACCCGCGGGACGCCACTTCCCGCCAACGTACGTCCTGATTTTCATCAACCGGCCACCCTGATATTCCACGACAACACGGACCGGTCCTTCGCTGCACTCACTGTCGTACACCACGTCTTCCGATCGATCGGAATTCCAGTTGGATCTCGATGATTTCATCGATTGCCGCTGCTCGCGGGCGTTCGTGGTGATTCCATTCTCGTATCCGCAGATGTCGTCGCGCGAAGCAAACGACATCCGCACTTTGCCATCTTTCACGCCCGACAGCCGCCGGGCGAGATTCTGCGCCTCGGCCCGCTGCGGGATGACACACGCGAGAACTATCAGTGTGCCTGCCGCCGCGAGCGATGCGATGTTGTTTCTCTTCATCGCGATTCCTCTACTTGTTGATGATGTCGAGCAGGAACTGCTGCACGCGCGGATCGCGGGACTGGCCAAGCCAGAAGATTGCCTTCTTGCGAAGATCAGGATCCTTGTCGGTCTTTGCGATGTCGATGAGCTTGTCGATCGCCGCAGGGCTGTGGCGCTGTGACAGAACGAAGATCACCTGGTCCTTCATCTCGCGGTCGTTGATTCTCGAGTAAAGAGAGATGATCTCCGGCAGTCCTGCACCGCTCTGCCCTGCCCAGAACAACGCCTTCTTTCGCAGCTCGATGTTCTCGCTGTTGTTCAGCGCGATATCCATCAGCCACTTCTCGTTGCCCTGGTTCTTTCTCTGCGATAGCGAGAATAAAACCTTGTCCTTCAGCTCTTCACTGTTGAGCTTCGTGTAGAGGTTGCGCAGGAAGTCGTTATTGTCGGCGGAATTGCGCTGGCCGATCCAGAAGATTGCCTGACCTCGAAGATCTTCAGACGTTCCGTCGCGGACAGCGAAATCTCGGAGAATTGCGCTACCGCGCGGACTGCGGTGCTGCGACAGAGCAAAGATCGCCTTGTTCTGAAGATCTTCGTCCTTCGCAGTGCGGAGAATTTGCTCGAGAAGGTCCACAGCCTTTTCGTCGGGAACCTGGCCGAGCCAGAACACGGCCTGCTCGCGAACTTCGGCGTCCGGATCGTTGCGTGCGATGCTCATCAGCAGATCGGCTGTCTTCTCGTTGTGTTTCTGCGAGACGAGGAAGACCGCCTTGCTGCGAAGTGCGGCCGAGCACGGATCACGACGCGCGAGAACCTGCGTCAGAATTGGAAGCGCGCGATCGGCGTCCATCTGTAGAAGTGCGTTTAATGCAGCGACACGCTCGTCGTCATCATCGTTGCCGTTGGGGCAGCCGGAAGTACTGCGGCCGGAGCGACGAGCCTGCTCCGAGCGGTCAGCCTTGTCACCTTCACGATCTGCTTTGTCCGCTGCGCGATCTGCCTT
Organism: Gemmatimonadales bacterium; assembly: GCA_040002555.1. GTDB lineage: Bacteria > Gemmatimonadota > Gemmatimonadetes > Gemmatimonadales > Gemmatimonadaceae > UBA4720. The sequence continues at coordinate 3,918 of JBDUEH010000179.1, forward strand.
TTCCGCTTCGCGGTCGGCTCTTTCTGCGTCGCGATCAGCCCTGGCGATTGCAGAGACCGTTGAGTTCACTTCGGCAGCGCAGCCTTCGTCACCCTGACGAGCGAGCTCGCCGCAGACCCGCGTTCTCAGCGTCGTTGCATCGCCACGCTTTGCAACTGACGGATAGTTCGTGCTCAAGCGTGCGAGCGCTTGCCGCGCCGTCTTCAGCTTGTCTGCGCCGCCGACACGGTAGAGCGAGAACGCATAGTAGTAGAGAGACTCACCGGCGTAGGTGGACGATGGATATTTCTGCACGACCTGGTTGAACAGCTCGGCCGCGCGTGAGTTGTCGCCTTTGTTCAATGCGTCGCGAGCGGCGCGGTAGAGCGAATCGGCGGCATCCTGCGGCGCCCATGGAGCAGGCGGCACAAGGTTTCTGTACATCATCGCGTCCATGGAAGAGAGCGATCCGCTCATCTCCGGCTTGACTGCGACAGGCCCCGGGGCGAAAACCGCGGCGACCACGAATAGTGCGATAGTCTTGATCATTTCTCCTGAATTCCTCTCGGCTGGCCCGCGGGAATCGCGGAGCGCAGGCGTGTCATTACGTGTCCATTGGAAATGCTTCCCTGAATCAGATCCCGCTCTTGCGTTGCAGCGTTAGGCGAGAGCTGTACTATCTGCGCAAGGACCAACTCGAGGTCCTGAAGCAGTCTGGCGCGCCGCGGGTCGTCGCCCGCGGGTGAATCGAGGAGGAGCCTTGTGTTGGACAGAAGTCCCCTGGCCCATCCGGCGAACTGCGCATCCATTCTCGGATCACGTCCTTCGAGCGAGTATGAAGTGAGGAGCGCCTCAGCGTCCTGAAGGTGTTTCTGTGTCACTACCTGATACGAAACGGCGGTGGCCTTGACGGCCGATCCGTCGTAGATGTCATCCCGATTGCGGGCGAGCTGTAGTCCGCCTCTGCCGATGATGCGCGGCGACTTTCTGATCTCATCGCGAGTGCGCGGCTTTGAAACGCTCTTGCTTGCACCGCCCGAATTGTCCGGCGCGGCTGAGCTGGCAGCGGGTGCAGGCTCCGGATTTGGGTCGATATCCGGAACCGGTATTCCAGGATTTTCTGCGACGTGGATTGGAGCCTTCGTCACGGCGACCGATGATTGCGTGGATGGGCTCGAAATCCAGCGTCCGATTCCAATTCCCGATGCGATGAGAAGCGCCGCGGCGGCAGCGGCGCCGAGCCAAACGTAGCGTGACGCCAAACGTGACTGCGCCTTGTAGCTGGAGCCACTAGCGAGACCGCCTGCCGCGACGTGCAGTCGCGGGCCGGATCCGCCAGCAGAGCGCGCGGTCTGAATGGCCGTCCACATATCTTCGCGAGGTGTCGCTGGCGGGCGATTGTAATCGCTTGCCGCCTTTATGATCATCTCGTCCTTGCGATCGTCTTCTGTCATGAAATCCATTCCCCTCTGAAATCCGCGAGTGCTTCGCGCAGCTTCGCGCGTCCCTGGAACAGCCGAGTTTTCGATGTTCCGGCTGGAATGCCCAGCGCGG
>JBDUEH010000180.1:0-5434 GCA_040002555.1 Gemmatimonadales bacterium
TATTTCCTGTGGGGAATCGATCGCTCCGTTCTGTCGCGAATGCTCTTGCCGGTCGGCCATTCAACGAAGTCAGAAACCCGCGCTCTTGCGCGAAAGCTGGGGTTGTCAGTCGTTGCGGAAAAGCCGGAGAGTCAGGAGATCTGTTTCGTGCCTGACGGTGATTATATGAAGATCCTTCGGCAGCGCCTGTCACCGGATGCGCCCGCACTCACGCGCGGACCAATCGTTACGTCCGACGGCCGGCGCGTTGGAGAGCACGAGGGCTTCGCGCGCTATACCATCGGCCAGCGGCGCGGCGTTCCGGGAGGATTCGCTATTCCGATGTACGTCGTCGCGATTCGACCGGAAGACCGTGCTGTCGTCATCGGCCCTCGCGACGAGCTGCTGGGCAGCGGAGTCATTGCGCGCGAAGTGAACTGGCTGACCGAGGCGCCGCCGGTTGGCAGCCATATCAGGGTTCGTGTCCGGCACCGCGCACCGCTTGCATCAGGCGAGCTCATTCGGCACCAGGGCAATGAGATCGAAATTGCGCTGGATGAGCCAGTATCAGCGATCACTCCGGGCCAGTCCCTCGCGCTGTACGACGGCAACCGCGTACTCGGCGGCGGTTTTATCGAGTCGGCCGCCCGGCCGTTCAGAAGCGCGCTTCCGATTCTAGCCGCCTGACGGCAAAGAATGTTTTCGCGGGCCGACGACGAACAAAAGTGCCAAAGGCCGACACCGGTTCACGTTAACGCCCCCCTCGGGAACAGCCGCAACGCGCCAATTCACATTTACGATCCAGCCGGAACATCGGCACCGACGCCCCCGCCGGCTATTTCGAGCGATATACCAAAAAAGGATTGAGCGGTGTTCCCTTCCACCATTCCTTAACGTTGTCGTTTCGCGTGATCGCGATGTGGAGATGAGGAGCGCTCGGGCTCGCGTCGCCGGTCGATCCAACGAATCCGATGATCTGGCCCCGCTGCAATGCGTCACCTTCCTTAAGGCCTGGCCTGTAGCTGTCGAGATGGCCGTACATCAGCACGTACCGGTTGCTCGGATCTGAAGCGTATATCGTGAGACCGCCGGCGACGCTGTTGTGGAACTTGAGCAACACTCCCGACAACGCTGAAAGGACCGGCGTGTTGCGCGCCGCCATGATGTCCATAGCTTCGTGCTTTCTCGATCCGCCGCCGCGAGCATCGTCGAAGCTGTCATACAGATCTTTCAAAGCAACACCGGCAACCGGAATAATCGGCCCCTCTCTTTTCAGCGCATCGAGATCGGCGGGAACTATCGGCGGATTGGACGAGCCCGTTCCACCGGGCAGCATTGGCGCAGCCGGATGAGCCGCGACGGTGGTATCTCCAACCGATTCTATAGGATTAACTGCAACGACTGAATCTCCCGGCCGCCGCGTGTTCTTCTCAGCCGTGTCGATGACCAGGGCAGCGTCGCCCGCCCGGGCGAGAGTGACTGACGTCGTGGTGTTTGGTTTCGTCGTGTAAATCAGCGAAATCGTAAACGCGCCGAGAAATGTCGCCCCCCACGCACGCCAGGGAGCGTTAATACTTCATTCCCCCGGCGGCAGCGAATTCCTTCATCATCCGCTGCTGTTCTTCACTGAGCTTTTCCGGCGCCTCGATCTTCACTTCGACAATTAGATCGCCCGTCTGCTGGCTCTTCTGCATTCCCTGGCTGCGAACGCGAAAGCGCTTGCCTGAAGGGGTGCCTGACGGAATTTTGATCAGGACTTTCTTTCCGTCGAGCGTCGTCACGCTGACCTTCGATCCCAGAGTCGCTTGGGCAATGTTGATCGGAATGGTCGCGATCACGTCGAGACCCTCCCGCCGGTAGAACTTGTCCGCCATCACACTGAACGTAATGAGAAGATCGCCCGGCGGGCCGTTTGCGGAGCCTTTTCCGCCCTGTCCCTTGAGCCGGATCTTCGACCCGGTATCTACGCCGGGCGGCACAGTGATGAGAACCTTCTTCCGCGTTCGAACCTCGCCCGCGCCGTTGCACGTTGGGCACGGCTGCGATGGAACCTGACCGCGGCCGAGACACATCGGGCAAGGCCTGTTCACCGCAAAGCCACCCTGCCCGAACGACACAACGCCGCGTCCCGAGCACTCGGGACAGGTCTTCATTGTTGCGCCCGGAGCCCCGCCGGTGCCGTGGCACGTGCCGCACTCTTCGTTTACTTCGAGATCTACGGGCACCTTTCCGCCCCGAGCCGCCGTGCGGAACGGAATCTCGAGGCTCGTCTCGATGTTCTGTCCCCGCTGCGGACCGGTCGGACGCGATTGGGACTTGCCCTGGTTGCCGAAGATCGAGCCGAACAGGTCACCCAATCCGCCTAGACCGCCAATGTCGAAATCCTGATAGCTGACGTTGGGGTTCGCCCCCTGCGACGAGGGTCTCTGCGAATAGCCGCCGCGCGGGGATGCGCTTCCGAAGCCACTGCCGCCGAATCCGCTGAACGCGCCCAACCGCCGCATCTCGTCGTATTGCTTTCGCTTTTGAACATCTCCCAAAACGTTGTTCGCCTCGGAAATTTCCTTGAACTTCTCGGCGGCTTTGGGATCGTTCGCGTTGGCGTCCGGATGGTTCTTCTTGGCGAGCTTGCGATACGCCTTTTTTACCTCGTCCTGCGTCGCGGTGGACGGCACGCCCAGCACCGCATAGAAGTCCTTGGTCTGAGCCATGAACTTTTCTTGTTCCGCTTAGTCGTGATGCTGGCGGACGACCACTCGGGCTGGCCGCAGGAGCTGTCCCTTGAACGTGTAGCCGGGCTGGTAAACGCGCGATACAGTTCCATCGAGGTCGTGGCTGTCGGCCGTCTCCGTTCCGACGGCTTCGTGCAACGCCGGGTCGAATTTCTGATCGACTGGATTCACAGGCTCGAGGCCGACACCGCGAAGGGCCTTGTCGAGCTTCTTCTCAACCATCTCGACTCCTTCGACGATCGTCTTGGAGTCGGTCTGCGCGGGATCGACGTGAGCAAAGCGTGCAATGTCATCCAGGGGATCGAGAATCAGTCGTGCGAGCTCCGCCTGTCCGCGCGCTTCGGCGTCCATTTTCTCCTTCAGATTTCGGCGGCGGAAATTGTCGAACTCAGCGGCGAGACGAAGATGTTTGTCGCGCTCCGACGTCAGCTCGCGCTGAAGCTCGGAAATCTGGTCGTCAGTTGATGCTGCACCGTCGGCGGCCGAGTCGTCTGTCACGTCGATGCCATCCAACGCCTGATCGGAAGAGTCAGCCGTCGCGTCCGCCATGTCGGACGGGACGAAGTCTCTAACCTCTGAATTGTTCATCCCTTCCCTGTTCCGTTTCATTCGTCTGAATCTAACCAGTTTCAAGTGAGCGCCGGACCATGTCGAGCGCTGCCTGAACGGCCCGCAGCCTGACTTCATCCCGCGTCCCGAACAATCGCAGACATCGGGCCCGCGTTTCGATTCCGTCAATCGCCACCCACACCATCCCCACGGGCTTGGCGGCCGTTCCACCGCCCGGTCCCGCAACTCCCGTGATGCCGATACCAATCTCTGTTTTCATTTTTTCACGCGCTGACCTGGCCATCGTCGCGGCAACTTCTTCGCTTACCGCGCCGTGCTCTTCGAGATCGCTGTCGCTAACGTCCAGCCAGTCACGTTTTACAGCGTTGTCATAGGCCATGATGCCGCCAACAAACACGTCGCTCGAGCCCGGAATGGCAGTCAACCGCGCGCCAAGCAGACCACCTGTGCAGCTTTCGGCGACCGAAATTCTGACGTCCTTCCGCCTGCACATCGTGAGGACAACCTCGGCCAGGTCAGCGCCGTCCTCGCCATAGACATACGGTCCCGCCGCATCGCGAAGTTTCAAGACTCCGGCGGCAAGAGCTGCATCGGCAGCAACAGCAGAAAGGCCGCGCGACGTGAGCCTCAGGTCGACGCTTTCAACCGATGGAAGGAATGCCAGACCGAGTCCGTCGATTCCCCTTGCAAGGTCGCCGAGTTGATCGGCAAGAGCTGATTCGGCAATGCCGGTCGTGCGAAGTGTCCGCGACCGAATGACTGTCGGCGTTTCGCCGGAATTGCTGACGCGCTGCACGATGCGCGGCAACAACTCGTCAGTAAGCATTCCCTTCATTTCTCGCGGCACTCCGGGAAGCATTGCCACCCATCTGCCATCCTGGTCTTCAAGCCAGATGCCAGGAGCACTGCCGTGTTGATTGGGAATGATCGACGCGCCCTTGGGAATCATTGCCTGCGCGATGTTCGATTCCGGAAACGGTCCCAGTCTCTTGTATCGTGCCCATCGCGCCTTCAGCGCATCGACAATCTCTTCATCACGAATCATCTCACGTCCGAAGAGCGCGGCGATCGACGACTTGGTCATGTCGTCACTCGTCGGCCCGAGGCCCCCAGTGGTGATGACCGCGCCGGTTCGATCAAGACCGGATTTCACCGCGTCTGCAATGTCGCCTGCAATGTCGCCAACTGTCGTTCGGTGAACTATTTCGATGCCTACTGCCGCAAGCTCACGCGCAAGATGCGCGGCGTTCGTGTCGATGGTGAAGCCGAGCAGAAGCTCGTCGCCGATGGTGACGATCTCAATTTTCAAGGCTCAGCTCGCGAAGACGCGACCGTATCGCAGCATGTAGAGCCCGAGCGAATAGACGGTGAGAAAAACTGCGGCCGCCATCGTGACGGTTCCGACGACGCCGTTGAAGTACGCGAACGATCGCCACGCAGCATTGTCCCAGCCCTTTGCCGCGGCAAGTGTCGCCGCGAAGAACCAGAAATATGCGGCCCCTACCCATACCGACTGAAAACCCGTCTTCCATTTCGCCGGACCAATTGCCGAGATGAGCACTCCTTTTCGCGCGGCAAGCTGACGAAACACTGTCATGAAAAGCTCACGCCCGAGGACGATCGCCATCACCCACCACGGCAGTCCGATTGGGCCGATTGGAGTCTGAAACCGGAAGCTGTGTGCCGCTCCGAAGGATGCGGTTGTTGCAGAGATTGGATCTGCCGGCGGTGACATCAGGACGAACATCGGGATGAGAGTCGCGAACAACAGAAGCTTGTCGGCTAGCGGATCGAGGAGGCTGCCCAAGTCGGTGATGAGGTTCCGCGACCTCGCGAGCATACCGTCCACGTAATCCGAAACAGCGGCGATGATATAGATAACAAAAGCCGCGGCCCGGGCGAACGGAGAGTTGATGAATGGAAGTGCCGCGATCAGCGGCGCGATGAGAATCCTGCCGACGGTGATCGCGTTCGGAAGATTCACTCTTCGTTGTCTCGCTTCAGGCGAGCGCCTTCAGAACCAGCTTGCTGACGGCCTTCAGCGTGTCAAATACACCATCGCCGGCGATGGCGACGGCCTCGAGGTAGGCAACTTTTTCTACCCAATCACCACTTGAGAGCTGATCGACGAGGTTCTGGCCCGCGTGGTATGG
>JBDUEH010000181.1:0-5409 GCA_040002555.1 Gemmatimonadales bacterium
AACTGGCTATACCCCCAGGTCCTAGGAGCCATAACTAAATGACCACGACTGCACCTATCGTCGACAAGAGAGCTTCGAGCGGGTCGCGAAAGCTCGTCGACATGAATTGGGATCCGATAACGCGAATTGTCGGAAGCCTGGGAATCTTCACAAAGATCGATTTTGAAAACCGGGAAGTCGCCGAGTGCTACAGCACTTCGTCGATCTTCCGCGGATACAGCATTTTCATGAAGGGCAAGGATCCGCGCGACGCGCACTTCATCACGAGCCGTATCTGCGGCATCTGTGGTGACAATCACGCCACATGTGCGATGTACGCACAGAACATGGCGTTTGGCGTGCAGCCGCCCCCGCTCGCAGAATGGATCGTCAACCTTGGCGAGGCCGCAGAGTACATGTTCGATCACAACATCTTCCAGGACAACCTGGTGGGCGTTGACTACTGCGAGCAGATGATCAAGGCGACGAACCCTGGCGTCTGGGAAAAGGCGTTGAAGACGGAAGCGAAGGGCGCAAAGATGCACGGCTACAAGACCATCGCCGACATCATGACCGCACTCAATCCGTTCTCCGGGGAGTTCTACCGCGAGACGCTGATGGTCAGTCGCTACACTCGCGAGATGTTCTGTTTGATGGAAGGACGGCATGTCCATCCGTCAACGTTGTATCCGGGCGGAGTTGGCACTGTGCCGACGGTGCAGCTTTTCACGGACTATCTCGTGCGCCTCGCGCGCTACGCGGAGTTCATGAAGAAATGCGTGCCGCTGCATGACGATCTTTTCGACTTCATGTACGAGGCGCTGCCGGGATACGAGATGGTCGGCTTCCGGCGCACACTTCTCGGATGCTGGGGATCGTTCAACGATCCCAACCATTGCGACTACACGTACAAGAACATGTCGAACTGGGGCAGCAAGATGTTCGTCACGCCAGGGGTCGTCGTTGACGGCAAGCTCGTCACACACGATCTCGTCGACATCAACCTCGGCATTCGCATTCTGCTCGGTTCATCATTCTATGATGACTGGGACAATTCGGAGATGTTCGTCGAGAAGGATCCGCTCGGCAATCCAGTCGATCGCCGTCATCCGTGGAACCAGACCACGCTGCCGAAACCGCAGAAGCGCGACTTCAACGACAAGTACAGCTGGACGATGTCACCGCGCTGGTTTGACGGAACGGATCACCTTGCGCTCGACACTGGTGGTGGACCAATCGCCCGGTTCTGGGCGACGGCGCTGGCCGGTCTAGTGGACATCGGATACGTGAAGTCCACCGGCCACAGCGTGAAGATGTACCTGCCGAAGACCGCGACTCTGCCCGAGCAGGAGTTCGAGTGGCATATCCCGAAGTGGAGCAACGCTCTCGAGAGAAACCGCGCGCGCTCGTACTTCCAGGTGTACGCCGCCTCGTGCGCGTACTATTTCATCGAGCAGGCGCTGAACGAGCTTCATGCTGGCCGGTCGAGAACGTGGAACGAATTCACGGTGCCGGACGAAGCGATTGGCTGTGGTTTCCACGAAGCGGTTCGCGGTGTTTTGTCTCACCACGTCGTCATCCGCGACGGAAAGATCGCGAACTACCATCCGTATCCACCGACACCCTGGAACGGAAGCGTGCGCGACAAGTTCGGAACGCCCGGACCGTACGAAGACGCAATTCAGAACACTCCGATTTTCGAGGAGAACGGTCCCGAAAACTTCAAGGGTATCGACATCATGCGGGCAGTCCGCAGCTTTGATCCGTGCCTGCCGTGCGGCGTTCACATGTACGTTGGTGATGGAAAGACCGTCGAGCAGCATCACGTGCCGATGTTTGGCTCCAACCCTTTGTGAATGGAGCGTGGTAAAAGATGGCAACGACCACGAGGCGATCGGAGCTCGAAGCGCAAATCGAGCGGATCGACGAGATGGTGCAGCGACTGGAGGAAGTGGCTGACCCGCTAATCCGGGCAACGGCAACTGATCTCGTCCAGTCGCTGATGGCGCTCCACGGTGCTGCACTTGAAAGGATCGTGGACGCAATGAAGAATGGCGGAAGCCCAGGGAAGGCATTGATGGACCAGCTCGGGAGGGACGAGCTGGTCCGTAGTGTGTTGGTGCTATACTCGCTGCATCCGGTTGACGTGGAAACGCGTGTCAAGGAAGCTCTCGAGAAGACGCGGCCGTATCTCAAGTCGCATGGCGGAAATGTCGAGCTCGTCGGGATCGACGACGGAGAGGCTGTTCGCCTTCGCATGCAGGGAAGTTGCCACGGTTGCCCGTCGTCGGCGCTCACGCTGAAGATGGCAATCGAGGACGCGATTCGCGAAGCGGCTCCTGAAGTGACGACGATAAGTGTCGATGACGGGGAGCCGGCCGTGATGTTCGATCACGTCCCGAATCTCGTTCCGATGAGCCCGAAGAAGAAAGTGACGCCCGCCGACATCGCGTCCTCGTGGGAGGAGGTGTCGGAGATGGAACGACTCGCTGGCCCGGGAGTTCACATCATGTCGCTGGCTGGGCACGACGTTCTTTTCTGTAGCGTCAGCGAATCTCTCTATGCATACGCGGATTGCTGTGCGGCATGCGGGCACGACCTGCGAACGGGCATGCTCGACGGCCGGATCCTGAAATGCGCTTACTGCGGCGACACCTACGACATTGTGAAGGCGGGGCGTGGCATCGATCAGCCGGCGTTTCAGCTCGAACCGTTTCCGCTGCTGATGGAAAATGGCAGAGCGCGAGTGGCACTCCCTATGGCAGCACTGGAGGCGGTATCAAACCACTGATGCTTTCCGGTGAGGATTCCGGCTCGCGTGCGTTTGGTCGTCTCCGTGCCCTGGCTGAAAAGCCAACTGCGGTAGAGCGATGCGACATGTGCGGACGGGAACTGGCGCATGATCACGATCACCTCATGGAGCCAGCGGACCGTCGGCTCGCTTGCGTGTGCCGTGCCTGTGCGGTGCTGTTCAGCGGCGAGCTCGGAACGCGATATCGTCGTGTGCCGAAACGCGTTCGAGCGCTGTCGAATTTTCAAATGACCGATGGGCAGTGGGATGCGCTGCGCATTCCGATAAATCTCGCGTTCTTCTTCAGAAGCACTCCACTCGAGCGAGTGGTCGCTGCATATCCGAGCCCCGCCGGTGCGACAGAATCTTTACTCACGTTCGACGCCTGGGACGAGATCGAGCGTGAGAATCCAATCTTGCTCGAAATGGAAGCCGATGTCGAAGCGCTTCTCGTGAATCGCGTCGCGCACGCCAGTGGGCACTCGGCGGCCGAGTATTTCATTGTTCCGGCGGACAAATGCTACGAGCTGGTTGGCTTGATTAGAACGAAATGGTCCGGGCTGTCAGGCGGGGGCGAAGTATGGGGAGAGATCGCACGGTTCTTTGAAACGTTAAAGCGACAGTCCCCACAGCAGGGCGGGAGGCTCCGTGCCTGACCTGACGATCACGGTCGAGAGCGCGAAGGTTGTTTCATACGCCGCAGCTCCGACGATTGCCTTTCAGCTTCGCATTATCAATTCAAGTCCCGACGAAGTCATCGATTCAGTGGTGCTTCGTGCGCAGCTTCAGCTTGAAGTCACGCGACGACAGTATTCGCCGGAAGAGGAAGCGGAGCTACGTGACCTCTTCGGTGCTCCAGATAGGTGGGCTCAAACGCTGCGTGCGATGCTATGGACTCACGCAAGCGTGATCGTTCCGCCGTTCGCCGGAGAAACGCTCGTTGACCTCACAGTCCCGTGCACATTCGATTTCAATGTTGCCGCGACAAAGTATTTCCATGGTCTCAAGACCGGCGAAATACCTGTAGCGTTTCTTTTCAGCGGAAGCGTCTTCTTCCGCGACGAGAACGGAGGAATGCGTGTTGTGCCGGTGTCCTGGGAAAAGGAAGCAAAGTTCAAGCTTCCGGTCAGTACGTGGCACGGATTGATGGACAGCTACTATCCCAACGTCGCGTGGCTGACACTGCGGCGCGACGTGTTCGACAAGCTCCACAGATACAAGATCGACAACGGCATCCCGACGTGGGAGCAGGCCATAGAGAGCATGCTGGCTGCGACCAAAGACGAGGCATTGGCATGAGCACTCGTGCGGTCGAAGCAATTGCAGATGCTCTGCTCTTCGAGGGATACATGCTGTATCCGTATCGTCCCTCGGCGGTCAAGAACCGGCAACGGTTCAACTTCGGAGTGATTTATCCTCGGTCGAGCAACGCGAGCGACAGCGAAGGCCCTGATTCGCATCTGATGCAGACGGAGATACTCGTCAAAGGAGATGCGAGCACCACGCTCGACGTGAAAGTCAGGTTCCTTCAGCTCGTTGACCGCACCATTGGCTCGGCGACAGGGTCAACGATCGGAGCGGCAAGCACCAATCTGGACGACTACGCGATAGTAGAAGCGCTCGACGTCGATGGCCGAATTCTCAAGCCATGGCAGGAAGCAGTCGAGCGATCAGTGATCGTCGAAGGAATTCGTCCGAGCGACCTGGTGCAAATCCGGAGCGTGATTGCGTTCACTTTCTCTGAAGACGAAAAGCTGGAACGCGTAAGCGACGCAGCCGGCGTGCACGTTGGTGTCATTATCCGACGGCAGCGGACCATCGACGGTGAGATTGAGCTCTCAGCCACAGAACCATTGCCGGGGACGTTCAAGATTCGCGCAAGAATAACTAACGTTTCGTCAATCGGCTCAGAAAGAGCACGCGGACGCGACGAGCTCCTGCTCCATTCGCTCGTCTCCGCGCACTCGATCTTCACTCTGACGGCCGGGTCATTCATCTCCCTTCTCGATCCACCGGAGCCATATCAGTCGCTCGCGGCCGAATGCAAGGGAATCCGAAGCTGGCCGGTGCTCGTTGGTGAACAAGGTCAGGCAGACACAATGCTGGCGTCGCCAATCATCATCTACGACTACCCGCTGATCGCGCCAGAGAGTGCCGGTGATCTTTTCGACGGCACCGAGATCGACGAAATACTCTCTCTTCGCATTCTCACGATGACCGACAGCGAAAAACGCGAAATGCGTGACTCCGACCATCGTGCCCGCGCGCTCCTCGACCGCACCGAGGCGCTCGGCGCAGAGGACTTCATGAGAATGCACGGGATAATGCGGGAAATGCCGCCAACTCACGGAGCACACCCGTGAACGAGCACCTCAATCTAACGAACGATCCTGGTTGGGACGTAATCGAAACTCGCATGCAGGTCGAGGAGCTTCTTATCGGCGGACATCGTATTCACGCCGGCGATCGAGTTCGGCTCAACCCGAAAGCTAAAGGCGACATTTTCGATCTCGCTCTTGCGGGGCAGTCGGCCAGCGTTCAATCGATCGAGCAGGACTTTGAGGGAAAGTTTTACGTCGCCGTTGTTGTTGACGAGGATCCAGGGCGCACGATCGGACCACGTGGTCCGGGGCATCGAT
>JBDUEH010000182.1:0-5397 GCA_040002555.1 Gemmatimonadales bacterium
ACAAACACAGGCTCGATGCGATGATCGCTCCCACCGGAGGCCCCGCATGGACGACCGATCTCATCAACGGCGATCATTTCACGGGCGGTTACTCCTCGCCGTCTGCGGTAGCCGGATACCCCAACATCAATGTTCCTGTCGGATTCGCTTACGAACTTCCGGTAGGCATGTCGATATTCGGACGGGCGTGGAGTGAGCCGAAGCTGATCAGCATTGCCTATTCATTTGAACAGGCAACGAAACATCGCCGGGCGCCTCGCTTCATCCCAACGCTTGGCGGAGACGGCTCTTCGTCCGAGCGGCTTCGCTAGATATTCGCGGTCGAGGAGCGACGAATGGAAATCGGCTCACGCCGTGTTGCGCATTCGGGAAAGAGTCATTTGAGACATTCGGCGCGGAGCAGGCAAGAGCCGCAGCTGCAGCGTTCGCGGCATCGCTCCGCACGCCGAAATAGTAGTTGCCGAGCGCACGCCCCTCCGATTGCTTCGTGCCTTCGCTTCAGTTGAATTGTTGCGATCACTTCAAAGGACTTACAGCTTCAAGCGAATGGTCTGCGGTGCGCGATAGTCGAACGGCCCCATTCAGGGGCCGTTCATTTGGCTCAACTGCAGCCGGGGGGTGGGGACGCCACTCGAGCCAGGCACTCCGCTTCCGTGAATGGGAAGCGACTGTGCACATTGTGCGTCGGAAGCGCCTTGGGTAGCGTGCCCAGCCTACCGAATCGGCGCGCATCAATCCACCGATGGCCGCCTTCGAACAGCAGAGAATACCGGCGCTGTGCCAGGAGCTCAGTTGTGAAATCTGTCGCATTGGCGAACGGCGCCCGGGGAGCAAGGCCTCCTGACGTCGTCCGGATGAAGTTGATATCTGACAGGGCCCCCGCAGTGTTTCCGGTGAAGAAACGAGCCTCGGCCCGCAGAAGAATCAGCTCTTCGTTCCTGATGATCGGAACTGGAGCCGTATTGGATTCGTAAATCGTGAACACTAGATCCGTCGTGATTCCCTGAACGGTACGCGGCGTGATTTGCGCGGTCTTTCGCAAAACTCTTGCGTCCAGAGTCCCATCCGGCTTTCTCTCGGCTTCTGACCTGATTGACGGATGCGCGAGGATCGCTCGCCCGGTAGGGTCGAATAACAGGTTCTGCAGATCTCCGGATCCGGTGCTGTACGAGTGGTACGCGCCAAGCGTCAGGGGCGCACCAGTGTCGATGAACGATGCATTCAGAGCGGTCAGGGAAGAGGCGTAATTGCCTCGGTAAGCCTCGACACGGGCCTTCAGTGCACGGTTGACCGTCGCAAACTGGGTTGGTGTCGAAAAGCCGGTGAAGCCCGGACTCAACGAAAACGGGAAGGCCCCGCCACCCGCCTGCAACGCCGCGAAGCCATCGTCGAGAAGCTTTGCGATCAGCGTGAACACTTCAGCTTTAGAGACGATCGGAGCTGGCTCCGCAGTCGGCGCTGTGCCGACGTCGACGGGAAGACCAAGATCATCCCGCGTGTTGATCAGATACAGGAAGTCGAGTGCCTGGATGGTCTTGGTGAATCCCTGAACTGCCGACTTTTGCGTCGCGGAGAGACCGGCAACTCCATCGAGCGCAGCAAGCAGGGTGTTCCCATTTCGAATATTCGCGTACGGGGCCGCAAACAGACTTCCGCCGAACGCCGGACTTCCGCGATCGAGCGGACCAATCAGCATCTCCACAATAAAGCGCGGATCTGCAGGATCGAAATTGTACGATTCACGTCCTATAATCCCAAGGAGCGAAACGTAGCCGTTCTGGTTTCCTTGCTGGACTCGTGTTCCCACCAGAAGCCCCTGAGCTGCCTGTGCGATCTTCGCCGGAGTAGGATTGTTCTGAAGGTCCTCCAGACTCGGATTGTTGTAGTCGGGCACTGTCAGGTCGCTGCATGCCCACACTGTCAGCAGGCCGGCAACCGCGGCGATCAGTCTGATGTGTCTCATCGGTCGGGGTCTCATAGTAGGCATGTCAGTAACTCAGGCTCACCGAGAACCAGAAACTTCGGCTCGGTGGGAAAGGGGCGACGTCGATGTTCCGTGCGATCGGTTGGTTGCCGAAGTTGCTGACCTCGGGGTCGAGCCCCGTGTAATTGGTGAATGTCAACAGATTTCGCCCGCTGACGCTGATCTGAGCGCTCCGAACTCCGCGCGCCAGGCGTGACACCATCCTCACGGGCAGAGTGTAAGAAAGCGTAACCTCACGCAGTTTGAGGAAAGACGCATCCTCTACGTATGTCGCCGTCTGTCGGGGCCATACCGCCAGACGGTTTACACCGACGGTTGTCTCCTTTCCATTTACAGTGATCGGATCGGCATAGTCAGCCGTATTCGAACCCAGATCGTACAGAAATTTTGTAAGGTTTACCACGTCGCCTCCCTTCTGCCAGTCGAGAAGCCCATAGAGGCGGAATTGCCCGAGCTTGATGTCATTGGTGAACGACATGTTGAAGTCCGGAGTGGCGTCTCCGATCTTACGGACAACCTTCGTACCATCCGACAGAGTGTCATTCCCAATGATCTGCGTTGCGGAAGCACCCTTCTCAATTTGGAAGGAGCCGAGTGACGTTCCGAATCCACCCGTTGTGAAGGAGGGAACGCTGAGATCGACGATCGTACTGCGTGTCCGGAAAAACGTTGACCGGATTACCCACTCGGTTTGTGCAGAGTGCACGGGCACGAGATTGAGACCCACTTCCACACCGGTCGTCCGAAGTTTCCCTCCGTTGAAAATTTCCGTCGCGAAACCCGTCGAAGGAGCGAGCGTACGCTGAAGTAGGAGGTCGGAGATATCCTTGCGGAATCCCGTCACTTCGAGGGTTCCCCTCTCGGCCGCAAACGTCAGGTCTGCTCCTCCCTCGATTTCGCGCTGCCTCTCCGGACGGAGATCCGTCGAGCCAACCGTTCCCTGGACGACAAGTCCGGGAAGTCCGGCGATGTTCTGCGTAGCCGTGAGGGGCGTGAATTTCTGCCCGAACAGAGGCTGGTTACCAGACTCCCCGAATGCAGCACGGACCTTCACTTCGTCAAGCAAGCGAACCGGCTGGATGAAGCGGTATGAGCCGGAGGCTTTGGGATACTTGAAAAGTCTTTTCGTGTCGCTGTTCGCGCTGCTGCGATCGGCGTTGATGCCGGCCGTGAGCAGCATGCGTTCGTGGAGTAACAGTAGCTCTTCCTGCGCGAACATTCCGTAATCTTCAACCCGCTGGCGCTGTTCGTTCACCTGGACGTCCGTTCCGGCGCTGACGATACCGATCCCGCCCACCAGATTCCGGCTCGTGATGCGCGATATCCGGAGATCTCGCGTGGATGCGCCCCCTCCAAACGAAGTTGTCGCGGTGAACGAAGACCCGGCCGGAGTAAAAGCGTACACAGCCGTTGCGCCGCTATTCAGGTTGAGGTTGTTACTATTGCTGAGCAGCGCGGTTCCCGGCTCGCCATCGTCGATCGGCTCGAACTGGAGTTCGGGCGGAAACAGAAGCGAGTTTTCCTGTGTGAAGTAGTCCACTCCTCCGGTTGCCGAAAGCCGGAGACTATAGGTAGGGCGTTCGATCGCGCTGTACGCAAGGCGCCCTGACGCAATCGAGCGCCATACCGTCTCGTCGTTCTTCATGAGAGCGGCGGTTTGTAACGGGTTGCTCGCGACGAACGGGTTCGACGGGAACGTGCCGTCGGAAGTTCGCCTCAGGTCAACGAAGCTCGGCGTGAACGGAAACGCCATCCAGAAGCTGACGCTGGCGTTGTCGTTGTTGGTCAGGCCGCGTTGGGCAAGAGAGCGCGTCAGGTCGGTCTGGACGCTCAGGCTCAGCCGGCTCGAGAAGTCCTGGTTCAGGTTCGCGCGTATCGACTGCTTGGCGAAGCCAGTGTTGTCGATGATACCGCCGTCGTTTTTCCAGAGGCCTGACAGATAATAACGGGTGTTCTCGTCGCCACCGCTCATGTCCAGGACCGACTCTGTGGACAACGGCTTGTGACCCGCAAGCTCCCGCTCCTGATCGAAGACTACGCCGGGTTTGAAAAATTGTGAGGCAGATGGTCCGAAAACGTCTACGGCCTCTCCCTCGGTTTTGAAAGTCCGCGAGCCGAGGGTGTTGGAGATCGCCGAAAAGCCGACGCGCTGGGTGGCGTTGATCTGCCTCGCTCCCGCTCTCCCGCGTCTGGTCGTGATGACGATGACGCCGTTGGATGCCCGAGATCCGTAAATAGCAGATGCGGCCGCGCCTTTCAGGATCTCGATGTTTTCGATGTCGTTGGGATTCAGGTCGGCGATTCGATTCACCTGCCCGTCCTGAGTGAGGTCAGGGTTCGATCCACCGGTTGACCGAGTCACGGCGTTCTGGTTGGAAGGAATGGCGACGTTGCTCAGCACCATTCCGTCTACGACATAGAGAGGTTCAGCGCTCGCGTTGATCGACGTAATGCCTCGGAGACGTACCTGAACGCCGCCGCCCGGCGCGCCGGAATTGGCGGAGATCGTCGCGCCTGCCACTTTGCCTTGGAGCGCATGCTCCACAGACTGAGCTGACACGCGCGAGATGTCCTCTGCGTTTACGGTGGCGATTGCAGTGGCAAGGTTACGGCGCTCGACTACAGTAGCCTGGCCGGTAACCACAACATCTGACAAGTGGAGCAGATCGCGGACGAGCGCCGCCACGAGCTCTGTTTGCCCAGATCCTACGTTCATAATTGCGGGTCGGTATCCTATTCGACGGATGTCGATTACGATCGCCCCCTGGGGCGCGGAGGGAAGGTTGAAGCGCCCCCCGGAGCCGGTGGTCGTTCCGAGCGTGGTGCCGCGCACCGCCACTCGAACCCCATCGAGAGGCTGGCCGGTCTGGGCGTCGGTGACCGTCCCGGTAACCGACCGTGTCTGCGCAAGAACCGGGAACGACCATAGAAGCAGGGCCGACGCTACAAGACATTTCATTCGCATACTCCCTCCATTGGAAAAGGCAAGCTGCGTTCGGGCATCCTATATGGCATTGCAACCCCCGTGTCAATGTCAAATTCCGAAAAGACGCAGGATTGTCAAGCGTTAGCTCACATCGGTTGCCAAGAAGACTTGCACCTTCAACTGTCTGCTTAAGCCGTAATGATTCGATCGACGGAAGCATCAGGCGTCAGGGCGAGGAAGATTCATTGTCGGGTTTATAATTGCCGCCCAATGAGATGCCGCCCCGGTTGAAGCGGGCTCTCCACCCGGTAAAGATCACACGCAGTTTGTAATCGGCCTGTCAGGTAGGTGAATCTAAATTCGGCCTCGTTCACTCACGCTTGTCGAGGAACGTGACCGTACGGCGGCGGGTCACCGTTCATTAATCCCCCCACCGCCGGGAGAATCAGCAATGACATCGAGATTTCGCGCGATCATCTGCAGCAGC
>JBDUEH010000183.1:0-5389 GCA_040002555.1 Gemmatimonadales bacterium
GGTCGGTCGAACTTCAACGCAACCTGTTTGAACCCGAGCCAGGCGCGAAGTCCGCGAACGTACCTGTTTCTTTCCGGCAGCGAATTCAGCAGGTCGACGACTTGCCTGTCCAGGAGCGAGAAGTCTCCGCTGTCAACCGGTAACTCGATATCGGATATTTTCCCGACAATCCGGTAAAACACCTTGTAGGCGGCGCGCTTGAAGAGACTGACGCCCTGTCGCTCAGTCTTCTGCGCGTAGACAACGCTATAGCCTTCTCGCCAGAGCTTCATCATTTCCAGAATGAGCTCAGGAGGATCCTGAAGGTCCGCGTCTATGACGACAGCACACTGACCCCGCGCCGCGTGGAGTCCCGCAGTAACAGCCGGCTGGTGGCCGAAATTTCGCGAAAAATGAATTGCCTTGAACCGCGGGTCTGAACGACAGATGGAGTCGAGCATTTCGGCCGAACGATCCTTGCTGCCGTCGTTGACGAAAATGATCTCAAAATCGAAACCGGGTGGACCGAGAACCTGAAGGAGCCGGGAATGAAGTGGCTCGATGACGTCCTCTTCATTTAAAATGGGGACGACAACGGACAAAACTGGACCCGGCGCGCCGGGTGATCGTATTTCCAGAGAATTTTCAGGCATTCGGGGCGAAGAATGTCGAATCCGTGCCTGTTATTGCAAGCTTTTCGATGGAAGTGGTCATCGTGACCACACCCACGAAACAATCCACCGATCATTCTCGAGCTTGCGCGATTCGGCTCGACCTTCGAGCAGTTTCTGGTAAATCTCACCATACTTCGCGATCGTATCCGACTTGGAGTGTATCAACCACCCTCCTGGTACCAGTGCGCGATTCCTGTCCACGTAGACATCTCGCCGCTCGGCTGGAAGACTGCCGATGATCTCGTACGCCTTCGGCAGCCATGATTTGTCGCTCATCACCTTCCCTCCGCCGATCTCCCAGGGCGGAAGCATCAATCGTCCGTCGCCGATCAAGACCACCGGATCGGTTCGCTTCGCTCCATCCTGGATCAGAAGCCGTTGCAGCGACGTATCCATTGCCGGCACCTGGCTCACGATCGCTGACGGCGTCAGCTGAGGTCGCGTTATCTCGGCAACGGCTCTACCGTGTCCGAGCGTCAGCACTACGGGCACTACGAACGCCGGTACGAGGGCTGCGCAGACGATTTCGTGCCATAAGGCCAGGAAATCCGATCGCATTGTCCGGATCAACAAAGCCGCGGAGTAGATGACGATGGGCGCGAGGCTCAACACGTTCACCGGATGGCTGCGTCCCGTGAAGTAACTGCCGACCGACCATGCGCAGCCCCACAGCGCAGCCAACATGATGAGTCGCTTGTTTCGCCAGTCATCCGCGAGATACAGGGCCCCAGCTGTCGAAATTGCAAAGAACACGAGCAACAGAAACCATACCGCGCCAGCAGGATCGATCGGCAGCGCGCCAAATCCGCCTCTGCTATAGAGAAGCGCGTATTCGATATACCCGTGGAAATCCGGAAGCCGGCCGACTATCACCCGGTATGCAACTTTCACGATGACGTAGGTGGCGCTCACAGTGAGTATCGGCGCGAGCAGGAACAGTCCGATTCGTCTTGCGATCCAGCCACTCGCGCGGCCGTCCTCGTTCCAACTAACGGCTGATTGCACAAAGAAAATTGCCAGCGCCGCAAACCAGATGGCTGAACAATAAATCGCGGCCTCAGCCGACCATACGACGGCAAAAACCCAGATCAATGAGCCCTTGATGACGAACGATTCTTCCTTGACGTGCTCGCCCTCAACTATCCAGTGAATGAGCGAGGCAAGCAGAATGAAGACCGGGACGAATCGAACTGGCCCCCCGGAGGGTGTCATCTGCGCCGAGAGAAGCAATTCGTCAGAACGAGGTCGGAAAAACAGCGTCGTGAAAACGACCAGGAAGGCGAGCAATGAGCAGGGTATTCCCTTCCCCATCCTCCGAATGCCGACATACATGATCGCGGCTACAAGGGCAAACACAACGCCCTGAAAGAACCAGAACGACTCCCAGGCACTTCCTGGCAAGATGGTCGGAAGCAGAATCGACAGGAAACCGTATTGCGACGGCGTGTCCCAGAGGAGCTGTCCACCCTGGCGCATCTGTTCTATCGGGCCGATGTAGAAGCCCCAGTGATAGAACTCGATGATCGGAAACGTCCGAAAACTGAACAATGCGAGCACAGCAACGGCGATCCAATCGACGATCGTTAGCTGGCTGCCGCGGATGGCTCCGTCAACGCGGGTCTCACGCAGAACCACGCTTGCGGTGTATGCGACGATTAGGCCGACTATTGCCGCCTGCGGCCGAAGGATGAGCCAATGCGCGGCGTCGCCCCAGGAGACCAATCCGGAGACGGCCATCCAACCAAACATCGCGGCAACAAGCGCGGCCACTGTCATCCGTGGAGCACCAGCCTTGCGAGACCCGTCCTGCATGCGAGTGAGCCACAACGTTGCGGCACCGACACCCGACGCGAGTGCGAGTCCCACGACTCGTCCTGGCGAAAACGCGACGTACCCGACGGCCGCAAGCAACGACAATCCGACGACGCTCAATTTTGCGACACGCATCCTGTCGCCGCCCCGGGCGAGAACCCACATCACCGGTGGATATACAACGAGTAGCGACATATACAGCGCCCATTCGATCGTCTCCTGCTGACCCCCTCGGCCCATCATGTGAATCAGAACCGGGATCAGCCACCAGCCGGCGATCACGCCGACAACTCCCACTGACGCTGGCCATAGGTACTCGAGACTTTTGCGCGCGCCCTTACCGATCAGAGAGTCGTCGCGCACCACTATCCTTTCACGATCTCGAGAAGCCCAGCCTCCGACAGTCTCCGGGCGGTCTCAGTCACTTTCTCGACGTCAGATCCGATCGCATCCGCAATCTCGACCACGTCGCGTGTCCCATCGGCATAGGCAAGCAGGTTGGTCATGGTCCGTGCTTCGAGGCCGGAACCGCGAGTGCTGAGATCGGGATACAAGCCGCGTTTGCCGAGCTGAGGCTCGCAGAGAACCGTAGCGCGATAGACCATTCGCGATTCGAGCGCAAGCAATGTTCGTTCATACAGCGCGTACGCACCGGCTAATCCCGTCGGCGTGACGAGCGTGAGATCGTCCAGCGACGTGTGATACTCGGGATAGCTGTTGTACCGGGTTCTCATCAACGACACAACCGGCAGATCTACCCCCGGACTACAGTATTGTCGTTCATCACTTCCCCGATCCAGATACGAATACTCGACGTGATCAGGCGCGTGATCGGTGATTGCCCGCTTGGCAACGCGATCGGCGAGAGTGTTTCCGTTCCGCGAGCGCAGGAACGAGTACGCGCGGTCATCGCCCACACACGAGAGAACGAACCCGGCAATTGTGTTGCGCTTCATCTCGTCGAGATTGCGGCTGAGATAAAGAATCGAGCCGATCGTCTCCGGAACGAAGACGATTCGGTAGGTATAACGCCGATCCGGCCATGTCCTGATGAGACGCGCGAGAGCCGTCGCCACCATCGGGCCCGACAGCTCGTTGTTTGCCATCGACGGATGACAGATGTACGTCGAAAGAAGGATTTCCTTTTCTTCGCGACCCTTCAGGATTACTTCCCCATAGGTGAGCGATCCCGGCTCGAGTGTCGCGTCGATGACGACGTGATAGCGGCCTGGTCTCAATGACTCGCGCTGCTCCTGCGTAAGGCAGAAACCCCAGCGTCGCTTGTAATAGGAAGTGACGTAAGGAATCGCGGTCGGCTGGTCTGGAAGCGAATAGAGATGAGGTTGCAGCTCGTCGAGCATCATCAGCTCATCGACGGGCTCCGAGTATCCAAGCAGATGAAGATTGTTGTCAGCAAAATCGACGACCTTTTTTCCACTCTCGTCTTCGATCCAAGCTGCGCGCGGGTTCCATTCATCCGGAACTGTCCAATCGAATGCCTTCGTCCCGCTCGTCACCTCGTGAATCTTCATTTCCGGCACGAGAACTTTCAGGTACGCAAGCGTCTGCCGAACGCCATCCCCCGTCAGACTTCGACAAATTGGAAACAGGTCGGTCGCCCATCGATGCATCTCGACACCAGCTTCTTCGGCCGTGGGCGCGCTGTTCATCATGAGATTCATGATTGAGGAGGTTCTGGCGACTCGAAATCGCCGATCATGAATCTTCGACCCGTTTCTTCGTGCGCAAGGCGAACCCACTTCTGACTTTTTTCGTCGAGCAGAGAGAACGGGTCGTCTCGCATCGCTCTCACCCAATGACTGGTCAACGCCCTGGCAGATGCGGCGAGAATCTCCCGGTGTCCGCCGAGCCGAACACAAACTCCGGCGGCGATGGCCTCGTCGAGCAGGCGAGGCCAATCGTAGTCGAGCCCCGAGCCGAGCGGGCGCACGTGATAATCGAGAAACCCGGGGTGTTCATCCCCGTCGATCACTACCACGCCGCGAAACATCTTGTCGTATCGATAGATCGGCCCCCCGCTCTTCCTCTCGGCGTAGTGGACGATCGTGTTGAAGTGAAACGTGTCTCCATAATAGACAATTACTGCGTCGCGCTTTTCCATCTCAGCGAAAATTGATTCAGGTCCAAAAGGATCTGTCTCGTCGCCCCAGCCAACTTCCGGCACTTCGCCGGTGCCGCTCACTGAAAACATCGGAACCGGCGTCCGCCATTCCTGTCTTGTCTGGCGAAAGTGCTCAGGCAGTGGGCCGAGTTGACACGGATCGTTTTCCAGGTCGAAGCGTTTCGTTCGCGGAAAATCGTAATTGAATGACGGAAGCCACAGCCCTCGGCCTGCCGCGGCAATCGTGAGTACATCGAGATGCGACTCGAGCAATGCAGCACGGTCGCGGCTTCTGGGAACGAGCCGGGCAGTGCGGAAAGGATCGGAGTGAATGAAAAGCGGGCCCTTCCCGAGAGTCAGCGTGAGCTCGCCGATTTTCTCACCGATCTTGTCGCTGATCTTTTCGTCGATCTTCTCGCCGATGGCCACTGTCACTGTTGCTTGAACCGATGACTCACAGGAACGGCCCCTATAATGATCTTGTGCGGGCACAGTTGCTTCTGGAGATGCGACCGAAAGTGAGTCATCAGCGCCCGGCGATCGAGCGAGGCACCATCCTCTGGCTCGCAGATGATCTCGATGTGCTGGCCGGTGATTGGATTCGAAACACCATACGCTTTGGCGCGCAGCACTCCCGGATACGTCAACGCAATTCGCTCAACTTCGCCGGGCAGGATCTTGAGGCCACCAACGTTGAACACTTCGCTTGCGCGCCCGACAATCCTGATGAATCCGTCTTCTTCCTCAACGATGTCGCCGGTGTTGTACCAACCATCGACGAAAGGTGACGGCGCGTTGAGGT
>JBDUEH010000184.1:0-5373 GCA_040002555.1 Gemmatimonadales bacterium
CCCGGCCAACAGTTTAGGAAACTGCTGCTCTATCCACCTGAGCTACGGGGGCGGACCTCAGCCAAGTTAATCACGTTGACGTGCGGCCCCAAGAGCAGACTCCTCTGCCTGTTATTTTCGCATTGCGAACGGAAACTCGATCTCATCCGCGGAGCCACCCGGATCATCCAGGTCGATCACCGCGGCCACACTCGCCCCGTCCGGGCCGCGCAAAAGCAGCTTCCTAAGCTCGATCAGCCGGTCGTCAGATCCCGAAGCCGTGACTTCAACGCTGCCGTCAGGACGGTTCTTCACCCAACCGGAAAGTTGAAGCCTTCTGCCAGACACTCTCACGAACCACCGAAACCCGACTCCCTGAACGCGGCCGGTCACCTGCACGTGCAGAATGGCCATGGACTCAGTCGCGCATTCGCAAAAGTGCGGCGATCGCCGCAGCCATCGCGGCTTCGGGCGGCGCTCCGCTCACCTCGTCGATCAACAGCTCGCCCGACCGGATTCGCCGCGCGATCCCGTCGAGTGCCCGCGCCACTTCGTCGGCTGATGGCGGCGCGTCGGGCGAGCCACGCCTTCCAGCACCTGGTGTGGCGGCATTCGGCAAAGGCGCTGCACTCCATTCGTTAGTGTCCCACGGATCCGGCGCCGCTGAACGCTCCAGTGACTTCACGCCAAGTGAGGCCGCGCCATTCCAGTCGAACGACTGCCAACCGGAGATGGCCCAACCCTCGGCGTCAAAGTCAGCACGTTGAACTTCTTCATTCTGCGGCCGCCATGATTCGTCCGCGCTATCGCCAGCAAGAAAGTCATCGATCGACGGAAGTGCTATTGAGCTGGAATCGACAAAGTCGTCGATCGATGGCAGGTCATCCAGAAAGATCTGAATTGAAGGCATCGTTTCTGCGCGACGCGCCGTGTGCGCATTCGCTGCTCCAGGCATTGCAAACGGTGGATAACCCATCAACTCTCCCAGCTGTGCTTGCCGACCAACGGCACGAATCTCACAGGAGCAACGTCCTCTTTCGCCAGTTCGGTTCCCTTTCGAGTGAAGAGATTCAGAATTTGTTCGTCGCGGTCGCCGAGCGGAATCAGGAGCCGGCCGCCTTCAGCAAGCTGCTCGACATAGGCCTCCGGAACGTCGGGGGCGGCCGCGCCGACCAGTATCGCATCATACGGCGCGAACTGCCGCCACCCGAGCGTACCGTCGCCAAGCATCAAAGAAATGTTACTAATCCCCATTTCTCTCAAGACTTCTCTGGCCTTGTGGAGCAACGGCGCGATCCGCTCGATCGAAAACACCTGCGATGCAAGCCGTGAAAGGAGTGCGGTCTGATATCCGGAACCGGTTCCGATCTCGAGCACCCTCTCAGTCCCCTTCAGCTTGAGAATTTCCAGATACCGGGCGTGAATAGACGGCTGCGAGATGGTCTGTCCATTCCCGATCGGAAGGGCAGAGTCTTCGTACGCCCGATGGCGCACGCCGGTTGGCACGAACAAATGACGCGGAACGGAATCGATCGCATGCAGGACCGAAAGATCGCGGATACCCTGTGTCTGCAGGGTTTCCACGAGCCGCCTCCGGGCGCCCCGATACTCCTGCGGGTCTACTGCTCGCGCCACCACGATCCTGGCTCGTGTAGCATCGCATGATGCGTCACGTCGAGATGCAGGGGCGTCACCGATATATACCCCTCACGAACGGCCATGAAATCCGAGTCAGCCGGTCCGGACCATTCGATCGACCCGCCTCCGATCCAGAATATCTCCCTGCCCCATGGATCCTTCATTCGCTTGATCGAATCCGAATACACACGCTGGCCTAGACGCGTCAGTCGAACACCCCGATTCTCCGATCCGCGGACAGGTGGAATATTCACGTTGAGCAACGTGTGTGGAGGAAATGCCGGAAGCGACGTCAGATGCTTCAGCAAATCGGTCAGCATGGGGATCTGGTCGTCGAGCATCGTGACGTCAGCGCGCAGATCGCCTCCCGCGAACGAGATCGCGATGGAGGGAATGCCAATCGAAATGCCTTCCATCGCAGCGGCGACAGTTCCCGAATAGAGAACGTCCTCACCCATGTTCTGGCCGTGATTGATTCCACTCAGTACGAAATCAGGACGATCGGGCATCAACACCTCGACGGCAAGCATCACGCAGTCAGTGGGCGTGCCATCGATCTGCCAACGACGTTCGCCGCGACTTATCGGTCGCACCGGGTGATGCAGCGTCAGCGAATGACTCGTCGCACTCTGCTCGCGATCGGGCGCCACAACGGTAACCTCGCCAAGCGGCTCAGCCGCCTGGACCAGGCATTTCAAGCCGTGCGCCAAAAACCCATCGTCGTTCGTGCAGAGAAGTCGCATCAGGTACCAGGATTTATCGGACTAACCAGCCTTGGAATGTGCTTCTTCATGACACCCGACCTATGTGACCACAGAACGCCCATGACGCGCATGGCGTCGTGTATCTCACGGAAATAGCTCGGAGGTCCATAGATGGTGGAGATTGGTACGTTGGTGATGCAAAATCCTGCGTGGGCGGCGCGGATGATGAAGTCGGTCTCGAACTCATAACGGTCGCCGACCGCGTGAACTTCGTCGAGCACTTCCCTTCTGATCCCGCGAAATCCGGATTGGCTGTCATTCACTGCTCCGCCGGAAACGAGCCGAGTCGCAGTGGTAGAAAGAAAGTTCGCCATTCTCCGCCGCCTCGGCATCTGCTCGCCAGTAAGATCTCGCGTGCCGATGGCGATGTGACATGATGTCAGCGCATCAAGAACCGATGGTGCAAAAGCCGGATCGTGCTGGCCGTCCGCGTCGATTGTCATGACTTCCGTGCAATCGAGCTCTCGTGCCGCCGCGAAGCCGGCCTGTAGTGCAGCGCCCTTGCCTCTGTTTACAGGAAAGTTGATGGCGCGATCGCAAAGTGATCTTAACAACGCACCGGTTCCGTCTGTGGATCCGTCGTTGACGCCAACGATGTATCCGTCAGGCACGGTTTTTCGAAGCCCCTTCACCACCGGGCCAAGAGTTTTCTCGGCGTTCAGAGCCGGCAGCACGACCACCGTGCGGCTCATTCTTTCGGCTCGGCTCCGTCGAGGATTTCCGCGATTGCGCGAAGCTCTGATTCGAGGGACTCGACAGTCTGCATATCCAGCGCAGCGCGCGCTACGCTTCGGAGCTCTCCGTTCTTCTTGTACTCGTCGATCTTCTGGCGCGCGCCATCGATGGTGTACTTCTCGGTATAGAGAAGCTGCCGTACGAGCATGATCAGCTCGATTTCCCGTCGCTGATAGACCCGGTTCCCGGATCTGTTCTTTGCCGGGTGAAGAAACCGGAACTGGCTTTCCCAGTACCTGAGAACGTGCGGCTTCAAGTCGGTGAGGTTGCACACATCACCCATCGAGAAGAATTCCCTGATCGGCTCGGCTGCCATCAGTCGCTCTCCGCGCGAAGCTCTCGCGTCATCAGCGAACCGATCGCGTCACGCGCGGGCTGGTTCTCGAAGAGCACCTTGTGGACGGCATCGACAATCGGCATCTCGACTTTCTCCCGCGCTGCAAGCGCATGCGCACTGCGAGTCGTAACAACACCTTCCGCGACGGTCTCCTTCCCTGCCAGAACTTCTTCAAGCGGCGTCCCTCTCCCCACTTCTACACCGACGCTGCGATTGCGGCTGAGGCTACCGGTGCATGTCAACACCAGGTCGCCTAATCCGGCGAGTCCCGAAAGTGTCGCCGGATCCGCACCGAGTTTTACGCCCAGCCGCGTCATTTCAGCGAGCCCCCGGGTGATGAGCGCAGCTCGGGCGTTGAACCCGAGGCCGAGCCCATCGGCGATTCCCGTCGCGACAGCCATTACGTTCTTGAGCGAACCGCCCACCTCGACTCCAGTAACATCGGACTGCGTGTACGTGCGAAAATGCACCGAGCTGAACGCGGCCTGGGCGAGCAACGCGGCGTCCGCATCTGCCGACGCAACGACCACCGCTGTGGGTTGTTGTGCAACCACCTCGGCTGCGAAGCTCGGGCCGGAAAGCGCGACCACCACTGCTTCGGGAATTTCCTGTCCGATTACGTCCGTCATGAGACAAAGCGTGTCGCGCTCTATGCCCTTCGACGCAACGACGGCTGGAACACCTGAGGGTATCAAATCTCTTGACGCCTTTGCGATCGCCCTCAGCACATGCGAAGGAGTAGCGAACGTTACGAGCTCTGCCCCTTTGAGTGCGTCTTCAAGGTTGTTGAATGCACGAAGCGTGTCCCAGAGCGGATGACCGGCCAGGAAACGCCGATTGACGTGAGATCGGTTGATGCTTTCGACCACGTCCCATTCGTATGCCCAGACAGAAACCTCGTGCCCGTTTCTCGCGAGAAGGTCAGCTAGCGCGGTCCCCCACGCGCCAGCACCAATGACTGCGCAGCGAGTCACGCTTGAATTGTTTCCTGTTGTTTCCGACCGACTTTCGGCTCAGTTCCATGTTTCAGGCGTCCGATGTTTGCCCGGTGCATCCAGATCACGAAAACGCCAATCGCGCAGCTGATCAGAAGCAGCGGAGTAAATCCGCCGTGAAAAAAGAAAATCATTGTCGGCAGCAGGACAGCAGCGACCATAGATCCAAGACTAGCGTATCGCGTTGCAGCAACGGTGATCACGAAACCGGCCAGTGCGATGATCGCGGGAACTGGAGCTAGACCAAAGAAAACGCCACCGGCGGTGGCGACTCCTTTTCCTCCACCCTTCCCCATTAGAAAAATGGGACGAACGTGGCCAACGATCGCAGCGCATCCAAATGCGATTGCCCAAAGCCCTGGATATGATGCGTTCACGCGGGGCGCGAGAAGCAACGGCGGCAACATTCCTTTTAGCGTGTCACCCAGATAAACGAGGCCACCAATGCGCGGTCCAAGAACTCGAATTGCGTTGGTCGCTCCCAGGTTTCCTGATCCGTGTTTTCGCAGATCCACTCCCTTTGCTTTCCCCGCGAGGAAAGCGAAAGGAATCGAGCCTGCGAGATACGAAATCAGGAGCCCGAGAAATGGATTCACCGTTCGATCGGGGTCGAGGTGGACTTGCGTCGCATCACCACTCGAAGCGGACTTCCGGTGAACCCCCAGGCTTCGCGAAATCCGTTGTGCAGATATCGGATGTAATGCTCCTGCACGAGATCCGGATTATTTCCGAACACGGCGATCATCGGCGGGGTTGTCTCGACCTGCGTCGCGTAGTTCAGCTTCACTTCGCGTCCGGCAGCCTGAGGCGGCTGCCTGCGCGCGAGCAATTCCTCGAGCTTTGTATTCACCTGCGATGTGGAAATGCGCTTCTTCCTCTCCTCATCCACCTTCACGATCGTGTCGAGGATTTTTGTAACTCGCTG
>JBDUEH010000185.1:0-5366 GCA_040002555.1 Gemmatimonadales bacterium
AGGTCTGATGCGTATTGCGGGCTGAACAATTCCGGTCCTGTGGATTTCGGCGGCGTTGATCGGAAGTACGGATGTGTGAGCAGGTCATCAACGACTGCTGACATCGCAGTTCCAGCCAATCCGAGTCTTCCGTCGACGTCGTAAGGAAGTTCCGGTCGTAACGCGCGTGTCACTTTATCGATGACGCCACAGCCGGGGCCGGTGTCGAACGCGCGCACTCCTGACAGGATTCCACCGGGCGGCACGATCGTCACGTTGCCGATGCCGCCGAGGTTCTGGAGCGCGCGCCATTCGGTTGGCGACGAGAACAGCATCGAGTCGGCCATTGGAACGAGAGGAGCTCCCTGCCCTCCAGCGGCCATATCGCGCACCCGAAAATCGGTGATGACGTCGATTCCGGTTTTCTCGGCAATCACCGACGACTCTCCTGTCTGCCAGGTGGAGTGCCCGGGCACATGCCAGATCGATTGGCCGTGGGACGCGATCGCCGCAATGTCATTTTTTGAAACGCCTGCTTCAGCGATGACCATCGTCGCAGCATCGCCGAGCCAGACGCCGAGGTCGAAGTTGAGCCGGCAGTATTCCTCAGGTGTCGCCGAGGTCAGTGCACTGGCGAGCCGATCGTGTTGCTGTGGCGAGTAGTCGCGACCAGAGAACGCAAGCAGCTCGGCCGACACTCTCTCGTCTTCGGCTTCGGTGAATCTGACAACTGCGGCAGTGATTCCGTCGAGAGATGTGCCCGACATCAACCCGACCAGAACCATCGACGGGTTTCTTGTTGGATCGAGTGTCATTGCGAGCTTGTCAATCGGTGATCGGCGGCGGTGCATCGGGAATCGCGCGTCGGATGATTCCCCCCGCTTTCTCGAGGGCGTCGAGAGAACCTTGCTTATCGAGGCCGAGTTTTTTCATGACGATCGCCGTCTTTACGCTCTTGTCCGCGGCATCGAGAAGTGACTGCGCTTCTTCGCGACTCACGCCGCAAACTTCGACGACGATTCGGATGCTCCGATCCTTGAGCTTGTTGTTCGTTGCGCGCAGATCGACCATCAAGTTGCCGTACGTTTTTCCCAGGCGGATCATCGCGCCGGTCGTGATCATGTTGAGCACGAGCTTGGTCGCCGTGCCCGCCTTGAGGCGCGTTGATCCAGTCACGACTTCGGGACCGACGATCGGTATAATCGCGACGTCAACAGTTTTGAGGACTTCGTCGGGAACGACCGAGCAGGCGACGATTCCGGTCTTCGCGCCAAGTTCCTTAGCGCGCCTGATGGCTGCGTGGACGTACGGAGTCGTTCCCGAAGCGGCTATTCCAACAAGAAAATCATTTGGGCCGACGCCGTGAGCGTCCACCTCTTTAGCTCCGTTCTCAACTACATCTTCGGCTCCTTCCTGAGCGCGCGTGAGGGCCGGCAGGCCGCCCGCGATGATTCCCTGAACCATTTCCGGATCGGTGCCGAAGGTGGGAGGGCACTCACTGGCATCGAGCACTCCAAGGCGGCCGGACGTTCCCGCACCGACGTAGAAAAGGCGTCCGCCCTGCCGAAATGAGTGTTCGGCAATTTCGATCGCGGCGGCGATCTGTTCTCTTTGGGTCGCGACAGCATGGGGAACCATGCTGTCATCGGTGTTTATGATATCGACGATCTCAAGCGGTGAAGCGAGATCGATCGAGACGGTCCGCGGATTGCGACGCTCTGTTGTGCGCGGATCGCTCATTCGCTCAGGTCGTAGGGTTCCACGTCCCAAAGTTACCGGGCGCTTCTCGCGACCCGCAAGACAACTGGAGTGTGAGTGAAACGATTACTTGTTCCGTTGGTGATGCTGGTCACGGCGACCGCGGCTGATGCGCAGGTACGGCGGCGCGCGCCCGTACCCGCAGAGCCCGCGACGTGGGTCACCGTGAGTGCCGGCCTCTTCAACGGCAACACCGTTAGCGATGGCGCGACACAGAGCACATGGGATCTCGGACAGGCGACGAACCCGCAGCTGCGCGTCGCTGCCGAACGATCTCTTCAGGGGCAGTCCCATATCTCAGTCGGCGTCGCCGGAACGTACCAGCATGCTCCGTTCACTTACTCCGGCTCATCGGGCTGCTCGCAATGCGCGGCGCACATGGATCTGATGTCGGTTGGGGTTTCCCTCCATGCCGGCGGTGGCGTCGGCCTTCACCAGGTGCTGGAAGCTTCTGCGGGAGCGCTTTTCTACCGCAATCTGAAGAGCGACAACGACAATACTCCACTTCCGCCGACCGGGGGTAACCTGGATCCCTATTTCACATTCGGTTACGGATTTGGATACACGATGAGCCCGACGATGCAGATTAGTGTCGTTCAGGACTTCGGTCTCGCGTTGCACGAGCGCACGGGTTTGAGCAGCGAGCAGAGCAACACCCTGCGCCTGCGGACAATAAGGCTGAATCTTCGCTACGGATTCGGAAACCGAACGCGAAAGGCGAAGTGAAATTCACCATGTGAGGATTTGTGAACAGACGAACGGCGCGGGCATTACTTCTCGTCTCACTTTTCGGATGTTCTCCTGCCCCCAGCCTTGGAAGCGCGCGCCATGAGCCAAGGCCCGACGTCGAGTCTGTTTCCCCAACCGCTGGTCAGACTCCGCAAACGTTCGACCCAACCGTCCCCGCGCATTTCGTCCCCGGATGGAAATTCCCGGCCGGCGGCACACCTCAGACCGCTGAGCACGGAATGGTCGCGAGCAGCAACAAACCCGCGGCAGAAGCCGGAACGGAGATTCTCAAGGCGGGTGGAAACGCGGTAGATGCGGCCGTAGCGACTGGCTTCGCTCTCGCTGTAGCGTATCCCGAGGCCGGGAATATCGGTGGTGGCGGATACATGGTCATTCGACTCGCAGACGGACGCGTCGCCGCGCTCGACTATCGCGAGATGGCACCAGCGGCGGCGTTTCGCGACATGTATCTCGATTCGACCGGACGGATGACCAATGCGAGCGTTCAAGGCAGGTCTGCCGCTGGCGTTCCGGCAGCCGTCGCCGGTCTGGCGTCAGCGTTGTCGAAATACGGCACGATGTCGCTCGCGCAGGTGATGCAGCCGGCGATCAGAATGGCTTCTGAAGGCATAGTGGTTGACTCTGCTCTTGCACGTTCTGTCGCGGGGAAGGCAACGTCGCTCGCTGCGTATGCGGGCGCGAAGATTTTTCTACCGGGTGGAAAGCCGATCGCTTACGGATCCCTTTTCAAGCAGCCGGAGCTGGCCGAGACGCTGAGGTTGGTCGCAGAGAAAGGCATTGATGGGTTTTATAAGGGAAGGACAGCCGACTTGATCGTCGCTGAAATGCAGCGCGGTTGTCCTGGCGGCATCCGGGCGCGCGCGCGTGCATCGCACAACTGCGGCCTGATCACCAAGGCGGACCTCGCGGGATACTATCCGGCCTGGCGCACTCCTGTTCAGACGAGTTATCGCGGCTACCACTTGATCACGATGGCACCGTCGTCCTCAGGCGGTATCACGCTCGGTGAGACGTTAAACATTCTTGAAGGGTTTCCGAGTCTACCGGCGTTCGGATCGGCTGACTACTGGCACCTTGTCGCATCGGCATTCCAGCGCGCTTTCATCGACCGAAACGAGCTTCTCGGTGATCCCGATTTTGTCAGCATTCCACTCGCGCGACTGACGTCGAAGTCCTATGCGGCGCAGTTGCGGGCAACTATTGGAGCCGGCCGAGCAACGCCGACGTCTTCGCTGCCAGTTCCGAGTCACGAAGGAACAGAGACAACGCAGTATTCGGTTGTCGATGCGATGGGAAACGCAGTCTCAACGACAACTACGCTCAACGGACTTTACGGAGCCTCGGTGATGGTTGAGGGTGCAGGATTTTTTCTCAACAACACCATGGACGATTTTGCTTCGCAGCCAGGAGCTGCCAACATGTTCGGTTTGGTGCAAGCTGAAGCCGATGCAATTGCGCCCAGGAAACGAGCGTTGAGTGCGATGACGCCTTCAATCGTCCTCGATCCAACGGGGCACTTGTTCATGGTGCTTGGTGCTCGTGGAGGTCCGCGCATAATCACCAGCACGGCTCAGGTCATCCTGAACGTCATCGACCATCATATGACGCTTGCAGACGCGATGAACGCTCCGCGGATGCATCACCAGGCGCTGCCCGATGTGATGACTTACGATGCGCGTGGGCTCGACACCGCCCAGATCGAGAAACTCGTCGTGATGGGCTACCACTTGTCTCCCACTGCCTATGTGGGTGGATCCGTGGTAGCGATTCGTCGGGTGAAAGGCGGCTGGGAAGGCATGGACGATCCGCGCGGACACGGCGGGCGAGCGGTGGGATACTGAATCTTCGATTTTGCGCGAGCCGCGTTTCTTAACGAACACGAGGCGAAGCGAGGAACATCGGAAAATAAAAACGGCGCCCGAAGGCGCCGCTTTTATTTGCACTCAACGCGTAATCAGACCTGCACCTGCGTCGACGAATCGAGCGTGACTGTGATTCGACCGCCGTCAGGTACGCATCCCTCGTAGTTCGCAGTCGCGGCTGCAGCTCCGGTACCTGCCGCCGCTCCCGCTGCGGCGCCGATTACCGTCGCCTTCGTGCTGCCGCCGAGCACCTGTCCGATAATCGCGCCAACCACGGCGCCACCTGCGACCTTCTGGATGTCTTTGTTCTTCGGTTGATTCTTCACACGATCGATGCTCGCGTACGTCGTCGTCGCGCTCACCGGATAGGTTCTTCCACCGAAGCTCACTGACACAACGCGGAAGCCCATGTTGATCTTGTCGTTCACGTTCTCGCTTCGGCTGAGCTCGGTAATCTCTACAGTTGCGGTCGCGCCGGCAGGAATGACTGCGCCGTTCGATCCTTCAACTGCATTTGCCACCGTCGCCGAAAAGCGCTGACCGACCTTGTGCGTGTTGGTGCAGACGCGGGAGTTCGACGTGAGGCTGATCTCGGCTCCGGCGGGAATACTGCCAAGTCTTCGCTCCGAGCCAGACGGTCCACGCGTAACTGTGTTGCCACTGGCCGTTGTCGTCGGCGCTGAGGGCGTCGTAGGCCGCGGAGCCGGACGTGACGGGGCCGGGTTGCGAACAACCGGACGCGGCGTTGTCCGCACCGGCGCAGTCGCTGCCGGAGCACTTGTCGTCGGCGTCGACGTTGCCGGAACATCAGTTAGCGCAGGCTGAGCAGTCGAGTCCTGGTTGGCCATCTGAAGATCGCGATTCAGCGACGAGTCCTGGGCCAGCGTATCGGTTTTCTTGTCCGTCGAGCATGCTGAAGCGGTGAGCGCAGCCATTAGTGCGAGCGGCGCACACCATCGATGGATATATTTTGACATCTGAACGAGCCTCCGTTGTATTTGACGCTTGCCCGAAGTT
>JBDUEH010000186.1:0-5347 GCA_040002555.1 Gemmatimonadales bacterium
ATGGGGAAGACGGCGTTCGTCCTCAATATCGCGCAAAATGCCGCTCTCGATAACAACGTTCCGGTGGCGTTCTTCTCACTTGAAATGAGCAAGGAGCAACTCGTTCAGCGATTGCTTACTTCGGAAGGACGCGTCGACGCGCAGCGTCTCCGTAAGGGAAAGCTTCATGACGATGAATTCGTTCGGCTTGGCCGCGCCGCCGGGATTCTGAGCCACGCGCCCATTTGGATCGACGACACCCCGGGAATTACTCTTCTCGAAATGCGTTCTAAAGCTCGGCGACTCAAGGTTGATAACGACATTGGACTCGTCGTCATCGACTACCTGCAACTCATGCAAGGGCCATCCGGTTCGGAAAGCCGTCAGCAGGAAATCAGCTACATCTCGCGATCACTCAAGGCGCTAGCTCGTGAGCTTCGTGTGCCGGTCGTAGCTCTCTCTCAGTTGTCTCGGGCTCCCGAACAGCGAACAGGCGATAACAAGAGGCCGCAGCTGTCCGACCTTCGTGAATCGGGCGCCATTGAGCAGGACGCGGACCTCGTGATGTTCATCTACCGTCAGGAGATGTACGAATTACCCGGCGCGAATGACAAGGACGGCAACTCTCTCGAAGGCAGGGCGGAGATCATCGTCGGCAAACAGCGCAATGGGCCGACTGGCCTCGTAAATCTGTATTTCAACAAGACCTTCACGCGCTTCGAAAACTATTCCGCGCGTGACCAGAATCAGTGACGCCAAAGGCGCGGAGCGTATTTCGCTGCACTAACTGTGGTGCCGAACATTCGCGCTGGTCCGGGCGATGTGACGTCTGCGGCGAATGGAATTTGCTGGTAGAAGAAGTAGTCGCAAAGATTGCAGCGACAGGCAAAGGCGGTGGCGCAGCGCGGCGGATCGGTGGACACAAGTCGCTGGCTGAAGGTGGATCGATTGCCGAGCCGCAGAAGCTGCGAAACGTCTCGGGAACGGCGGAGCAGCGCTGGAAAACCGGGTTAGCCGAGTTCGACTTCGCACTTGGTGGGGGGATCGTTCCCGGGTCGATGATCCTCATCGGTGGCGAACCCGGCATTGGTAAATCGACGCTTCTACTTCAAGTCGCGGCGAAGCTGGAGTCATCCGGACGCGGAACTCTATATGTCTCCGGTGAGGAGTCGGCGCTTCAAGTCCGCATGCGCGCACAGCGACTCTCAGATTCGGCTAGCGATGTGAATTTTCTCGGCGAGACACTGCTCGAAACAATTCTCGCTACCGCGGCTGCGCTCGCTCCATCGGTGCTCGTCGTTGACTCTATTCAGACGGTGTTTACTGCGGACCTCGAAGGAGCGCCGGGAAGCGTGGGCCAGGTTCGCGAGTGTGCTGCGCGTCTGATGCGGTTCGCGAAGGAAACTGGAATAACCGTGTTCGTCGTCGGACACGTCACGCGCGACGGCGGAATTGCCGGGCCGAAGACGCTGGAACACATCGTGGATACAGTCTTGTATTTCGAAGGCGAAGGAATGCTCGACCACCGGATTCTGCGCGCAAGCAAGAACCGCTTTGGAAGTGTTGACGAGATTGGCGTGTTTCGAATGACCGAGACCGGACTCGATCCAGTTGAGAATCCTTCAGAGCTTTTCCTCGGCGACCGCGACAATCACGCGTCGGGAAGTGCAGTGACTGCTCTCCTCGAAGGAAGCCGGCCAGTGTTGATCGAGATTCAGGGACTCGCCGCAAAGTCCGGCTTTGGGAATCCGCAGCGAGTGGCAACAGGATTCGACAACCGGCGGCTCGCACTCCTTCTCGCAGTTCTCGACAAGCGCGCCGGACTTTCGTTTTCCCAACTCGACGTCTTTCTGAACGTAGTTGGCGGCGTACGAATGCAGGAGCCCGCCGGAGATCTCGCGGTTGCGACAGCACTGGCCTCGAGTGTGTACGACAGGCCTCTCGGCGTCGGCTCGATCTACCTCGGTGAAGTCGGACTCGGCGGGGAAGTACGTCCGGTCTCACAGTCCGAGAGGCGTCTCGCTGAAGCGGCGAAGATGGGAATGACGACCGCGTTCATGTCGCATCGGGCGATTCCTTCGCGTGTGCCGAAAGGAATCA
This sequence comes from Gemmatimonadales bacterium, assembly GCA_040002555.1. Classification (GTDB taxonomy): domain Bacteria; phylum Gemmatimonadota; class Gemmatimonadetes; order Gemmatimonadales; family Gemmatimonadaceae; genus UBA4720. Next base: position 2,080 of record JBDUEH010000186.1, read on the forward strand.
AGGCGGTTGGCGTCAAATCCATATCCGAGCTCTTCGGCCGGCTGTTCCAGTGACGCCGGACGTCGCAGTGGTCATTGTCGCCGGTGGCCGCGGATCCCGCGTCGGTGGCGATGAGCTCAAACAGTTTCGCTGGGTCGCAGGAAAGCCAATGCTGCTCCACAGCGTCCAGAAATTTCAGGCGCGCAGCGACGTTTGCATGGTCGTCGTTGTTCTCCCGTACGAACACGTTGCAGATCCTCCGGCATGGCTGTTTCAGTGTGATACGGAGCGGCTGTTGCTATCGGTCGGTGGACGGGAACGGGGGGACTCCGTTCGCAATGGTCTCGAGGATGTGCCGACAGACGCGAACATTGTCCTGATTCACGATGCGGCGAGACCGATGGTGACGACCGCGATGATCGATGCCGTCGTCACCGAAGCCCGGCTGGGGCATGGCGCGGCTCCGGGACTTATTGTAGCCGATACCCTCAAGCGCGTTAACGGTGCAGGAGAAATTCTCGAGACTATCGACCGAGAGGGTGTCATTCGAATTCAGACACCCCAGGGCTTTCCGCGCCATATGATCGAAGCGGCGCATGCCAGGGCGGTCGAAGAACGGATAACCGTTACAGACGACGCTGCGCTTTTCGAGAAGTTCGGGATGAAGGTCGTGCTCGTCCCGGGAAGCGAGCGCGCCATGAAGATCACAGACGAGTCCGATTTCATTCGTGCGGAAGCGTTGAGTATCTTGCCTGAGTGAACGTCGCACCTCTCGCAGTCCCATTCTGGTCTCCTGAGGAGATCGAGCATGCGCTCAAGAACACCATCGCGCACCTTAACGCGCGGAAGGTGCTCGCGTATCCCACCGAGACGGTCTACGGTTTCGGCGGCGGTGTCGACCGCGAATCAGTTGCAAACCTCATCGCTCTCAAGGGACGGCCGCCGAACAAGCCGTTTCTTCTCATCGTCTCGTCGAGTGACATGCTGTCGCGACTCGACTTGCATCTGACAACCCACGCATCCCAGCTCGCAGCTCGATTCTGGCCCGGACCCTTGACGCTAGTTCTGCCCGGCGGAGAAAAACGCGTGCCTGAACAGTTGCGTGGCCCGGAAGGTGGCGTCGCCGTTCGGTGGACTCCGCATCGCGGTCTAGCGCGCCTCGTGCAGGCGTACGGAGAGCCGGTCACATCGACCAGCGCGAACAAGCCCGGCATTCCTCCGGCGACCAATGCACACGAGATTATCGATCAGTGGGGGGATGCAGTTACGCGAGGCTCTCTCCATGTTCTCGACGGCGGCCAACTCGTAGAATCCCAGCCTTCGACGGTCGTTGATTGTACCGGACGACGTCCGCGCGTGATTCGTCCCGGTGCAATTTCCACCGCGACTCTTCGCGAAAGCGTGCCTGACGTCGTCGGAGACAACTAGCGCCCATGAACATTCTTTTCGTTTGCAGTGGTAACACCTGCCGGAGCCCACTCGCCGAGGCCATTTCGAGGAGGATGTTTCAGGTCGCGGGGCGGACTGATGTAGAGGTGTCGAGCGCAGGTACGCAGGCGTGGGATGGATCGTCTGCGAGCGACGGTTCGATCCTGGTGGGGATGGAGCGCGGACTTGACCTGTCAACGCACAGATCCCGGATGATTACTCCGGAAATCGTCGCTGCGACCGACCTGATTCTGGCGATGTCGCCGCAGCACGTCGAGCGAGTCAAGGAAATCGACCCGACGACCAACGTTCATCTGCTTGCCGGCTATGCGACCGGTGAGCGCGCAGGGCGAACCGTACAGGATCCATTCGGAGGCGATCTCGATTCTTATCGAGAGACCGCCAATGATCTCGAGCGAGAGCTTTCCGGCCTGATCGAGCGCATACCGGCACCGTGACAATTCCAGAGCGGCTCGCCCTTTTCGGTCATCCAGTCGCTCAGTCACTCTCTCCCGCGATGCACAATGCGGCTCTCGCCGCATCGGGAAGAACGATCAGGTACGAAACGATCGACGTCCTGCCAGAGAATTTTGACGCCGCACTTCGTGACTTCGTTGCAACCGGCGGAGCTGGCAATGTCACGATTCCTCACAAGCTGCATGCCTTCCAATGCATGGATGCGTGCACCGAGCCGGCGAACAAATCCGGAGCAGTGAACACGTTCTGGCGCGATGACTACAACCGCATCTGCGGACACAACACCGACGTCGCCGGTTTCACTTCGATGATTGCCGAGCTCCTCGGTGACACGCCGTCGAATATGCGGGTTGCTGTTCTGGGTTCGGGTGGTGCCGCTGGGGCAGTGCTCACTGCAATCGCTGAGTGGCCGGGGGTGACCGCTACTGTGCACGGACGCGATTTGGCCCGGGCAGCGGTTTCACGCATGCGGCATTCTGTTGTCGTGCGCGCGGCTTCGATGCGCGACCCACTGATCGGCGAAGCCGATATTGTCGTCAATGCCACGCCTGTCGGAATGTCCAGCGATGATCTTCCAGTCGAGCTCGATCGCGTCGCGCCCACCGCGATTCTCATCGATCTCGTCTATGGTGCCAACGAAACCGCGTGGGTGCGGGCCGCAAGAGCGCGCGGGCATCGGGCGGTTGACGGTCTTTCGATGCTCCTCCATCAGGGAGTTGCTGCCTTCGAGTGCTGGTTTGGTGAGGAGCCCGACCAGTCCGCAATGAAACAGGCGTTAGCCGAGGCGGCCGGAAGGACCTGAGTCCTGCACGAATGGCGCGCTGGTTCTCGAGCGCGCTGCAGGCCACAGCAGACCTCCTGCTCCCCGTCTGTTGCGTGTCATGCGAGCGACTCATGATGCCGGGGGAGAGTGGGATCATCTGTGGACACTGCTGGTCTCGATGCCGCCGACTTCCTTCGCCCGGCTGTGTTCGATGTGGGCATCCCGTCGGCGCTTATACGTGCCGGTGGTGCGAGCTCCTTCCGCCGTTTGTCCGATCGGCACGATCATACTGCTGGATAGGTGCCGGCACAGGCTCGGCAATCGTGCACGCGCTCAAATATGGCGGGTGGATTCGCGTCGGTCCTGCGATGGCTGAGCGAATGTCGCGACTGTCCTGGCCACCAGACGTGGTCAGGGAAAGAGCTGGGATCATCCCGGTGCCACTTTCACCTTCACGCAGACGCGATCGCGGTTTCAATCAGACAGAAATTCTCGCTTCGCACCTGTCGCAAATCTGGAGAGTTCCGATGCTCGATACAGCACTCAGCCGGGGTCATGGAACGCAAAGCCAGACGCAGTTGACTCCGGGGGAACGACTAGGCAATGTTGCCGGGGCGTTCG
>JBDUEH010000187.1:0-5317 GCA_040002555.1 Gemmatimonadales bacterium
CCCCCACCCTCCGAATGAAAAACGCCTCCGAAAAACAGAGCCAGCCGGCCTCGCGGCCCGGCCGCAAACCCCGCGGAAAGCCTTACAAGTCGGTCGTCAACGTCCAGTCTGTAAGCGCTTTGGGCGTCGGTCTGGTCATCGGGGCGGTGGTCGGGGCTGGAGTAGCCTTCCTCGCCGCACCCCGCACCGGAAGGGAAATCAGGGCAATGCTCGGAAGCCGGGCGGGGACGATCAGCCGCGGACCGGGCGTCTGGTACAAGCTTGGGAAGGAGCTGAAACGCGCCGCCGTGGTCAAGCGCAAACAATTGGAGCGACAGGAAGCCCGCGACCGCGTACGCGATCACGCGGCTGCCCAGCCAGCCGAGACGGTCTAACAACAGCCGGGACGCAGGTCGCGCGAGGGTCTCTCAAAGCGCGGTGAGCTCTGACCGCGCTTCGTCCTTGTAGTGACGGTCGTTGAAGTCCACTGCCGGCAGTCGAATTACCGCCTCGAGTTCGGCTCGCTCGCGCTGTTTGTCGCCGACATCTCGATATACTCCGGCCAGGTCGAGGTGGTGGACGATACGGTCTGGATCGTTCGCGACCGAGCTTTCCATGTACGACCGGGCGTCCTTCCAACTGGCTGAACCGAAAATCTTTCCGCCGAGGAAGTTCTTCGCGACCAGTCGCGTCAGCCCGTTTAGTCGCATCACTTCCGCGTTCCACATACCCATCACGTGCAGGCAACCGGCGTTTTTCGGGTCGAATCTTAGACACTCGAGTGCCTGCGACCGCACCTCTGTGGCATATTTCACGCGGCCGCGCGGACTCTGGGCGAGCGCGGTTTTTCCAAGTGCCCGAGCAAGGGCGAAATGACCTTCGGGGTTGTCCGGATTGATGGAGAGCGCTCGCCGCGCGTATTGTTCGGCGCTGGAAAACAGCGCTGATCGCTTGCCCGCATCAGGGGCGTACGATCCGAGATCCACCGCCGATCGCGACGCTTTCCAAAGCGCGGCAAAACTTCGCGGGTCTGATGAAAGAGCCCTTTCATAGTTGGTCAGGGCGGCAGCGGCATCCATGGCGGCGTAGTCCCGGTCACCCTGCGACAGCAGGTCTGCCGGTGATTGCGCCGAGCTGGTGGTCGCAACGAGAATCGAAAAAACTGCTGCTTGAATTCGCATGAGCTTATGGAGAGAGATTTGATCCAATACAGGAATACAGCCGACGCCCAATGATCGTTCCCCGGCTGATCGAACGAAAGCGCGACGGTGGAAGGCTCGAGTCGGATGAGTGGCACGAGTTGATCCAGCGGTACGCGAGCGGCAAAATACCCGACTACCAGATGTCGGCGCTCCTTATGGCGATTTTTTTCCGCGGACTCGATCGTGAGGAAATGAATGCCCTGACGGATTCGATGATCGAAAGCGGTGCACGGCTCGATCTGTCACACCTGAAAATGCCACGGCTGGACAAGCATTCGACGGGCGGAGTAGGCGACAAGATTTCCCTGATACTCGCGCCTTTGATTGCCTCACTAGGCGCGGCCGTTCCGATGATGTCGGGGCGTGGCCTCGGTCACACTGGCGGCACTCTCGACAAACTCGAAGCGATTCCAGGCTTTCGTACCGATCTGACGCTGGATGTTGCCAAGCGGCAAATCGAAGCGATTGGCTGCGCCCTCATTGGACAGACAAGCGAGATTGCGCCGGCTGACCGCAAGGTCTACGCACTTCGCGATGCAACCGCGACCGTCGAAGTCATTCCGCTGATTGCCGCCAGCATCATGAGCAAGAAACTCGCGGAAGGCCTCACCGGACTCGTCCTCGACGTGAAAGAAGGATCGGGCGCATTCCTTCCCGAGCGAGATCGCGGCATTTCACTCGCGAAGGCGATGATCCAGCTTGGCGAGGATCGCGGTTGTCCCGTTGTTGCCCTGATCACGGCGATGGACCGCCCGCTAGGCAATGCGTGCGGCAACGCGATTGAAGTTCGCGAGTGCATCGATGCCCTCCGCGGTCATGGTCCGGTTGACATCATGGATGTCACGTACGCTCTTGGTGCTGAGATGCTGGTGATGAGCGGCATCGCATCGTCGCACGAGGAAGCGTGGAGCGTGATGCGTAGTGCGATCGACAACGGGAAGGCTCTCGAAAAATTCGGCGAGATTGTCGAGGCGCAGGGCGGCGATCCGCGGATCATCGACGATCAGTCGATCCTTCCAACAGCCAATCTCCAGTCTGCTTACGTCGCATCGCGCGATGGATACATCACAGACGTTGTGCCGCGAACCATTGGCTACGGGATCATCGAGATTCGCGGTGGTCGCCGGACGATGGAAGACACGATCGACCCGAGCGTCGGCTTCGTCATAGACGTCAGGCCGGGAAGCCCTGTGCGGCGCGGGGACGTGATCGCAACGATTCATGCGCGCAATGAGAGTGGTGTTGCGGCCGGAGCGAAAGTCCTCGACGAAGCAATCCTGATCGGCGACGAGCCCGGTGAATGTCTTCCGCTTGTGTCCACGCGAATTACAGCCGATGGAGTAGTCGATTGGCAGAAGCCAGCGACCTTCCTACATTCCGCCCATGACTGACCCGTCCGCCCGCGACAGAAGATTCAATGACGAAGAAGTCGCGCTGATCATCAAGCGCGCGGCCGAGCTTCAACAGACTCAGCAGGCCAACGAAGAACCATCGAATGCGCTGACGCTCGCTGAGGTCGAGCAGATCGCACAGGAAGCGGGAATCGATCCGAAGCTCATTCGACAGGCGGCTCATGGACTTGAACGCCCGGCGGAAATCACGCGTCCGTCGCCCTGGCTTGGTGCGCCAACCCGTCTTTCGTTCGAGCGGGTGATTGACGGAGAAGTGCCAGTTGACGAGTTCGAGTCGATTATCAACGAGATTCGCCGCACTTTCGGCGACAACGGAGTTCCGAGCGTTCTCGGAAAGACTCTGGCGTGGACTTCGAGCTATCAGGGCGGACGACGTCGAAACAACGGCAGGATGGTCAACGTCAACGTCGTCTCGCGGAGCGGTGCAACAACGGTTCGCGTCGAAGAAGAAATGCGAAACGTTGCCGGGGCACTCTTTGGCGGTCTCGTTGGCGGTGGCGGTGGCGGATCAACGGGCGTGTCGATCGGAATCGGAATGGGAGTCTTTCACTCAGCTCCGGTCGCTGCCGCACTGTGGTTTGGAGTGGCCGGCGGTTTTTATACTCTGGCCCGGACGATCTACGGCCGCATTACCGCCAAACGGGAGAAACAACTCCGCGAGCTGGCGGGGCGGCTCGAGCAGCAAATCACGGACACGATCGCGGTGCGAACCCCCAAGCCGGCCGATCCGCGTCTCCCCGGAAAGTCCTAGTCACAGGGCAAGCCGAGGTGACTGGCGAAACACGGCGGATCGTTGTCCTCTCGAGCGAGGCTATCTGCGAGCGCGCTGTCACTCTTTGCTGAATCCGCCACAACACTCGAGCCTGTCCTACGCGTATTAGTGGTGTCCCGCGACCGGCAGGAAGAAACTGACATCAGCAAAACCACCAGCGCGATTCCGCGTGCGTTAATCAGGGCGTGTGGCAGCATCGTGTAAGTCTCAAGAAAGGTTCGCGCGATACAATTCTATTGCTGTAAAATTCCTGAACCCCACGAACAAGAGGTTTCAATGTTCCGAATGTCAGCCGCCGCCGGTGCGCTTTTCGCCGCCGCACTATCTGCTATGCCCTGCGCGGCCAATGCGCAGAATTTCACGGTACAGAAATACAATATTGGAGGCGAGGGCGGAACTGACTATGTGATGGCCGAGCCGGGAACCGGTCGCGTGTTTGTGTCGCGTGGAACTCACGTGATGGTCGTTGACGGTCCAACCGGAAAGGTCATCGGCGATATCCCCGACACGCCGCGAATGCATGGCATCGCGCTCGCGCCGAAGTCGAATCACGGCTTCACGACTAACGGCGGCGACTCGACCGTCACGATGTTCGACCTGAAGACGCTGGCCTTCATCAAGAAGACCAGGATTCCGACCGGCGGCCTCGATGGGATCATGTATGACGAGTATTCGGATCGGATCATTCTCACAAATCACAGCCGGCCGGTCGGCACAGCGGTGGCCCTCGACGCGAACTCCGGCGACATCGTCGGCACGGCTGAGCTCGAGGACAACGCTCCGGAAGGCGCTGCGAGCGATGGGAAAGGGAAGCTCTTCGTTAACAACGAAGGAACGAACACCATTCAGGTGCTCGATGCGAAGACTATGAAGGTACTCACGTCGTGGGCGATTGCTCCGTGCGACGGCCCCACCGGCATCGCGTTCGATCGCGCTACGAACCGGATTTTTTCAGGCTGTGGCAAGACCTCAGTCGTCGTCAATCCTTCAAACGGCAAGGTGGTCGCACAGATCACCAACGGCGACGGCGTCGACGCACTCGGATACGATCCGTCGCAGAAGCTGATCTACATTCCAGCCGGCCGCGACGGGAACGTCACTGTCGTTCGTCAGGACGGACCAGACAAGTACACGGTTGTGGCAACCGTGCCGACGATGCGTGGCGCGAAGACGATCGCTGTAGATCCTGTGAAGCACGTGGCGTATCTGTTCCAGCCCGAGTATGGGCCAGCTCCGGCGCCTGCACCTGGATCACCACCGCCTGCTCCGGGGGCACGCCCGCCGCGCGGTCCGATCGTCGCAGCGTGGTTCTTCGCGATCAGTCACTAGACTGACTTCCGGATAAAAAAAGGGCACCTCGTTTGAGGTGCCCTTTTTTTATTCGGCGTTCCTTAAATGTCGAGGTTGCTCACGAACTTCGCGTTCTGTTCGATGAACAATCTTCGCGGCTCGACTTCGTCGCCCATGAGCGTCTGGAACGTTTGATCGGCAAGCACAGCGTCCTCGAGTGTGACCTTGAGAATCGTGCGCGTCTCCGGATCCATTGTAGTTGACCAGAGCTGGCCGGGATTCATCTCGCCAAGGCCCTTGTACCGCTGAATGCTGACCGAGCCTCTTCCCTCACCGTTGCCCAGCCGGCCGATGTATTCGTCGCGCTCCTTGTCGTCGTAGGCGTAGTACTCATCCTTGCCCTTGGCAACGCGGTAGAGCGGCGGCTGCGCGATGTAGATGTAGCCTGCGTCGATCAGCTCCGGCATCTGCCGATAAAAGAACGTCAGTAGAAGCGTTCTGATATGAGCACCGTCAACGTCGGCATCAGTCATCAGGATGATCTTGTGGTAGCGAACGTTCTCTACCGTGAACTCATCCTTGATTCCTGCGCCGATCGCCGTGACGATCGTCCTGATTTCCTCGTTGCCGAGGATCTTGTCGATGCGCGCGCGCTCGACGTT
>JBDUEH010000188.1:0-5293 GCA_040002555.1 Gemmatimonadales bacterium
CGGGCTTCAAGGTGCTTGGAACGGTTCGCAAGCTCGGCATTCGTGGATCGACGCAAGCAGAGCTCCTGTACGACAATCTTCACGTTCCCGTCGATCATGTGCTCGGCACAGTCGGCAAGGGGTTCGCGGTCGCCGTTCACGTTTTGAATGCAGGCCGTTTGACGCTCGCTGCAGGGTGTACGTCGGGTGCGAAGAAAATGGTCGGGGAAATGGCGCGCTATGCAGAGCAGCGGGTTCAATTCGGTCATCCATTGGCGCACTTCGAGATAACGCAGCGGAAGTTGAGTCACCTGGCTGCATCAGCTTACGCCGCAGATGCAATGCTTGGCGTGCTCGCTTCCCTCGCCGATAACTCCGATACTGACTTCTCGCTCGAGGCAGCGTGTGCGAAAGTCTTTGCGAGCGAGCTTATCTGGGAAGCCGCAGATGAGATGGTGCAGGTCGCCGGCGGACGAGGTTTTGTTAAACCTTATCCTTACGAGCGGCTACTGCGAGACTCGCGCATCAACCGGATATTCGAAGGCGCTAACGAAGTGTTGAGGTTGTTCATCGCACTCAACGGCATTCAGGGTCCGGCAGAAGCGTTGAAGGAAGTCGGAAGTGCGCTGCGAAAGCCGCTGCGCAATCTCGGCCTATTGAGTGGATTCGCCACATCGCGCATTCGGAGCATGGTGGGAACGTCTGCGACCCTCGACGTTGACCTTCATCCGCGATTGGCCGATCACAAAAGGTTTTTCGAGAAGCATGTTGCTGAGCTCAAGACAGCGACAGACAGAGCGATCATGCGTCACCGCGGCGACATCATCGATCGCCAGCTTGTTCTCGAACGCCTGGCCAACATGGCAATAGAGCTTCTTGCAACGGCGTCAGTTCTTTCAAGGACTCAAAACCTGCTCGACGAGAACGGAGAGGACGGCTCGGAGCGTGAGCTTGCGCTGTGCGATCTTTTCTGCGTCGAGTCTGGCCTGCGTTTTCGCGCCGCCCGTGTGACGCTTGATTCGTTCGCGGAAATTACAGATGCAAAGCGACGGACAGTCGCCGCCGATGTCAGAGAGGCCGGCGGATATTTCGTGAAGGACTCGATTCTCGAGATGAAGCCAGATCAGCGCAGCTCTTGAGAATCGTACCGCAGTTCTGGCAGATTACCTTGCACTTGATCTCGCGGATGTCCTTTGAGCCGCATACGTCGCAGACTTCCTGATCCGCATCGCTCATTGGAAGTCGAGCGCCAGGTCCATCGCTTTGGCAGAGTGAGTCAACGCTCCGACTGAAATCCAGTCAACTCCCGTTTCGGCGATCGCGCGAACGGTTTGCAGATTCACACCGCCGGAAGCTTCGGTCACCGCGCGTCCGTCTATCAACCCGACCGACTCCCTCAGATCGGCGTTGGACATGTTGTCGAGCATAATGACATCAGCTCCCGCTTCAACAGCCCTCCCGACCTGTTCGACCCGGTCACATTCGATCTCGACAGGCGTGTTTTTCGGCGCGATCTCGCGCGCGCGTTTAACCGCCAGACCGACGTCGCCGCCCAGGGCGGCCAGATGGTTGTCTTTGATGAGTATAGCTGAGGCGAGATCCATCCTATGGTTCATTCCTCCACCAGCACGCACCGCAAATTTTTCCAGACGTCGCCACCCGGGTGTTGTCTTCCGCGTATCGAGAATGCGAACCCCCGTTCCGTTCACCGCTTTGACGAATTCAGCGGTCAAGGTTGCCACCCCCGAAAGCCGCTGCATGTAGTTCAACGCAACGCGCTCGGCCGACAATAGACCGCGAGCATGGCCAGTGATAAACATCACAGGCGTGCCCGCGACAACGTATTGCCCGTCCTTCACGGATGCGCGGACTGACGCTTTGGAATCGCGCTGCCTGAACGCTTCGCGTCCGAGAGCGATTCCGGCAATCACTCCTGATTGCCGAGCGATGATGGAACACCGTGCGCGACGATCGGAGAGGATCGTGGCGATTGCCGTGATGTCGTTTTCGGCGACGTCTTCCGCCAGAGCTTCCCGAACCATGGTCGCGGTCATGAGACGTGAATACGGAAAGCGAAGTGCACCGGCGGGAGCAAGACCTCGCTCTGCGAGAACAGCGATCCGGCGACTGCGGAGCGTCACTCGCCAGGATCCTCGGTTGTTTCCGGCTTCATGGACAGCGGCCGCTGCCCGCCGATTGCGATCATTCGCTCGATTGCAGTTCGCGCTCGCGTTGCTGTATCAGGATCTACAGTAATGACGTGCTCTAGATTCTGAAGCGATCTCAGAACTTTGGGAAGCGTAGTCACTTTCATGTAGGCACAGACCGCAAGATTGCTCGCCGGAAAAAACCGCTTCGTTGGATTTTCGCGGCGCAAGCGGTGAAGAATTCCGACCTCGGTCGCCACGATGAATTCATCAGCGCTCGAGATTTTCGGACGATTGATCATTCCCTCGGTGGACAAGATCTGCACACCCTCAGGATCGACATCACCAGCCGAGACGGCTTCGACCGCGCTCGTGGCGCAACCGCATTCCGGATGGATCAGAAACTCGGCGTCCGGATGAATTGCACGCTGGAGATTGATGTGCTCCGGATCGATGCCCGCATGCACATGACACTCGCCCATCCAAACGTGCATGTTCTGGCGCCCGGTCACTCGCCTGACGTGCGCACCGAGAAACATGTCGGGCAGAAAAAGAATTTCCTTTTCTGCAGGTATGGAGTTCACTATTTCGACCGCGTTCCCTGATGTACAGCAGTAGTCGCTCTCTGCCTTCACATCCGCTGTAGTGTTGACGTACGAGACGACGATCGCGCCCGGATGCTCCGCCTTCCACTCGCGAAGCTGGTCGCCGTCGATAGTTGAAGCGAGAGAGCAGCCGGCGGCGAGGTCAGGCAGCAGCACTTTTTTTTGTGGCGACAAAACCGCCGCCGTCTCGGCCATGAAGTGCACGCCGCAGAAGACGATGATGTCGGCGGATGTCTTCGCCGCTTCGCGGCTAAGGCCGAGCGAGTCGCCAACGTAATCGGCAACATCCTGCACTTCGGCGCGCTCGTAGTTGTGCGCAATGATGACGGCATTCCGCTCCTTCGCCAGCGCCTTGATCTCGGCCTGGAGCTGGACGACATCGTAGTCAAATGTTGCTGCTGTCATATCACCATTCGATGTGTTTCCCTTGCCATTTCTTCACCGTGTGCGGGAAGTCGCTTCTGTAGTGTCCACCGCGTGATTCCTTTCTCATCAATGCTGCTTCGGCGATTAGCTGTGATGTGTCGATCATGTTCCCTTCTTCGGTCGCACCGGCTGGCAGGCGTTTTTTGATATCAGCAAGCAGCTCGAGACATTTCCTCAAGCCTTTCGCCGTTCGGTCGATACCTGCGTAGTCCCACATCACCTGCCGGATGGTGTCAGCCGCGACCTGGGCAGCACCGCGGTCAGCGAGAGGTGGAGCCTCCCAAGTGACCTTCCGAGGTGTGCTCGTCACCTTCGGCAGCGCAATCATGTCCCGCGCCACACGCTCCGCGAATACCAGGCCTTCAAGAAGCGAGTTTGAGGCCAGCCGGTTCGCGCCGTGGACGCCGGTTCGTGAGACCTCACCACAGGCGTAAAGCCGGTTTACGCTCGACCGGCCTGCCAGATCGGTAACGATGCCGCCCATCATATAGTGGGCAGCGGGAATTACAGGAATGAGATCCCTGGAGGCGTCGATGCCTCGCGCCTGGCAAAGCGCGAAAATTCCAGGAAATCGCGTTTTGAACGATTTGCCGAGTTTGCGGGCATCCAGCCAAACGCGACTTCCGCCTGCCTGCTCTCGAAAAATCGCACGCGCGACAATGTCTCTCGGCGCGAGTTCCGCCAGCCGATGTTTTTTCACCATAAAACGAACGCCCGCATCGTTCAGCAGCACCGCACCTTCGCCTCTCACAGCTTCGGAGATCAGCGCGAGCGGATTTTCCGGGGTCTCGAGCGCGGTCGGGTGAAACTGCACGAATTCCATGTCCGCGAGGCGCGCGCCGGCTCTGTGCGCGATTGCATATCCATCGCCTGTAGCGACCGCAGGATTGGTCGTGTACCGGTAGACCTGTCCGCAACCACCGGTGGCGAGAACCGTAGCATCCGCGATGATCTCGATGGGAACGCCAGCCTTTGTTGCGCGAACCCCGCGGCACACTCCATCGGCGACGACGAGATCGAGAACGCGGGTCTTTTCCAGCACCTGAATGTTCTTTGTTTTTCGAACGAGCTCGATAAGTGTCCGTGCTACCTCGGCCCCGGTTTGATCGCCGTGCGCGTGGACGATTCTGCGGCGAGAGTGCGCGGCTTCCTTTCCAAGCTTGAACGCCCCGCCGGGCTCGAGGTCGAAGTCGGCGCCGGCAGTGTGCAGCTCGCGGACCCTCGCTGGACCTTCTTCAACCAGAACCTGAACCGCTCTGGAGTCACAAAGTGCTGCGCCAGCCGCGAGGGTGTCCTTCCAATGCAGATCGGGCGAATCTCCTGCGCCGAGTGCGGCGGCAATTCCGCCCTGAGCGTAGGCCGTCGCGCTATCGAAGAGAGACATCTTCGTGAGGACCATGACGTCCCCGTCGGCCGAAGCCCGTCTCGCGGTATGAAGACCCGCCACGCCGCTGCCAACGACGAGAAATCTGGTGCGGATTCGTTCAGCCATGACTGGGAATCAATGCGGGTTTCGTACCTATAGAAAGGGGTTCTCGGAGTGCAGGCTCGCTGGGTTAACGGATCAGATACAAAACGACAGAAGGGAATTAGGTTGGGCCAACCGTCCGCCCGTAGTAACTCCAAACGAGCTCCTTCCGGCCGCAATAGTCTGACCCATTCCTAAATCCGCACGTCCGTCGTTTCCCAAACCACATACGGATGCCTCTCGAACCCGAAGCGCTCTCCCGGTCTCTAATCCGTTAACCTATCCGTCCAGTCCGTGTCCCATTTGTCAGCCCACGAGGCGACCCCAAGTCAAACGCTTCCTGCGTATCTTCGTGGCCAATTAAGGAGTCGAACACGCAAAGATGCCTGAGAGCAGAAGCTTCTCTCGGACGCGCCTTGCACACCCGGTCGCGGTGGGCGAATATCCTCTCGAATGCGGAAACTCCTCCTCGTTGCCCTAACGCTCCTCGTGGTGCATGCCGCGCTCCTGTTTGCCGGCGGCCGCGGAGTGGCAGAATCCACCAAGCCAGGAGCACTCGACGTCGGCATCGTGCTCGACGTCGGCGGTCGCGGCGATAAGTCCTTCAACGACGGCGCTTACGCAGGCGCCGACAGCGCCGCTCGCATACTCGGACCGAACATCCGGTT
>JBDUEH010000189.1:0-5277 GCA_040002555.1 Gemmatimonadales bacterium
CGGCGACGCGCGAGCCGTAGTCGGCGTCGCATTGGGTGAGGTGCGCGACCATCCTTTCCTTGATATCATCGCCGCACGGAGCGAGCTGGGCCACGAGATTCGCGATGAGCTCGTCGCGCTCCCAATCGGAGAACGCGCGGTATCGCGCGCCGGCCTGACCGTAGTCGTTCTCACGACTTATTGCCTGCCGCACGATATGCCCCGACACGAATGGCGTATGCTGCGCGCCGGCCGAAGGCGCCTCCACCGGCCCACCTCGCGCCGATGGTTCGTAGTTCACGTGCGGATTTGCGGCTCCGGCGCCGTCGACGTGATGAGACATCTGGCCGTCGCGTTGATTGGTTGCAACTTCGTTTCGCGGACGGTTGATAGGGAGTTGCAGATAGTTGGACCCGACTCGGTATCGTTGCGCGTCCGAGTAGGAGAACGTTCGCCCCTGGAGCATTTTGTCGTCGGAGAAATCCATGCCGTCAACCATCACCCCGGTGCCGAAGGCCACCTGCTCCACTTCGGCGAAATAGTTCTCAGGGTTCTTGTTCAACACCATTCGGCCAACCGGCATTAGTGGATATTGCTCGGGGGGCCAGACCTTGGTGGCATCGAGCGGATCGTAATCAAGTTCGGGGTGCTCGCCGTCCTCCATGATCTGAACCTGCAGTTCCCACTCTGGGTGGTCGCCACTCTCGATTGCATCGAACAGGTCCGCCGTTGCGTGGTTGAAGTCCTTACCCTGGATCGCCTCTGCCTGTGACTGCGTAAGGTTTCGCTCTCCTGCTTTGGGAATCCAGTGATACTTCACGAGCACCGCTTCACCTTTCGCGTTCACCCATTTGTACGCGTGCACACCGCTGCCCCGCATTTCGCGGTAGTTGGCGGGAATTCCCCATGGGCTGAAGAGGAAAGTGATCATGTGCATCGCAGCCGGCGTGAGGCTGATGAAGTCGAATATGCGGCGCGAGTCCTGGCGATTGGTTACCGGGTCGGGCTTAAATGCATGGACGACGTCGGGAAATTTCATCGCGTCGCGAATGAAGAAGACCTGGAGATTGTTTCCTACGAGGTCCCAGTTGCCGTCCTCAGTGTAGAACTTCACCGAAAATCCGCGGGGGTCGCGGAGCGTCTCGGGCGAGTGCCCACCGTGGATTACAGTCGAGAAGCGCACGAAAACTGGTGTCTGCTTTCCCTTGGTCTGAAAGAGTTTCGCACGAGTTAGTGGGGCGATGGCGTCCCCGCCAACTGAGCCGTAGGCCTCGAAGTAACCGTGCGCGCCTGCGCCTCGCGCGTGCACCACTCGTTGAGGAATTCGTTCGCGATCGAAGTGCGAGATTTTTTCGAGAAAGTGATAGTTCTCGAGAAGGGTGGGGCCTCGATCGCCGACGGTTCGGTTGTTCTGATTGTTCGGCACGGGGTGTCCCTGCCGTGTTGTCAGGGTCGGTGCGGCGTTTGTGCCGTCTGCCTGATCAAGCTTGTCGCGCGTCGCCATCGCCCGGATCCCTGCGCGCAACTGTGCGCGCGATAGTTGTCGATAAATGCCGGGGCGGTCGCTCCGGAAGAAGAAGGATCGAGCCCCCCAGTTCATAGATCAAATCAATCGTTTAAATTGGAGTGATAGCTATAGACTATCTGGAATTCCGGCGCCCCCCTAAGTCAGGACCACGATGCAATTCGATGGCGGCTCTTCAATCACCCTCACGCAGCTTTCTTACGCGGTCGCGCTCGACACGCACCGGCATTTCGCGCGAGCAGCCAGAGCCTGCAACGTCTCGCAGCCGACCCTCTCGATGCAGCTTCAGAAACTCGAGACGGCGCTCGGCGCCACGTTGTTCGACAGAACGCGGACACCAGTGATACCAACGGATATCGGTATTGCCCTCCTCGACCAGGCGCGTGTTGCGCTGCGTGAGATCGCGCGGCTCGGCGATATGCGTGATGCGTACACCGGCACGATCGCCGGTGAATTGCGACTGGCGGTGATTCCGACTCTCGCCCCGTACTTGTTGCCCGCCGTGCTGGAACTCCTTGGAATTCGGCATCCACAACTCGAGTTGGTGGTGGAGGAGAGAGTTACTGAATCTGTGCTCGAGGGCCTGCGCGACGACACGCTCGACGCGGGCCTCGTTGCAACCGACGTCGATACTCCCGGTGTCATCGGCCGGACACTCTTCCATGAGCCGTTCTTCGGGTACGTTAGCCAGTCCCACCGTCTCGCTGGCCGCCAGCGCCTCGCTGTCAGCGACCTTTTGCTCGACGATCTTTGGCTGCTTTCCGAAGGCCACTGCCTTCGCACGCAAGTCGTTACGCTTTGCCGCCAGCGGCGGAGTGGCGGAAGCGGCCGTGCGCGCAATTCGGCGCCCGGGTGCACTCGCGTTGCTCGCTTCGAGAGCGGGAATCTCGAAACTTTGAAAGGCCTGGTCGAGCGCGGCGTCGGCATGACTCTGTTGCCCGGTCTCGCCGCATCCGGGCTCGCGACGAATGCGCAGCGTCGCCTCCTCGTTCCGTTCGCGGATCCGGTGCCGGGCCGTTCGATTCGCCTCGTGCGGGGGCGCCGGCACCTTCGCGAGCATCTCGTCCGCGCAGTCGTGGCGATCGTTCGGGAGGTGGCCGAGTCGATGCTTCCGGACAAGTTGGGACGACTGCGCGCGAACGTTTACACGCGTGGATTGAAAAGCTGATTTGGGTGGAAGTCGGATTTGCCGGTAGCTTTAAAGAATGAAAATTTCTACCATCGGAAATGCGCTGGTCGGCATCGGAGCCTTAGTTGGAGTGGTCGTGGTTGCGGCGATCGCGGCGGACTACGTCCCGACGCTCAGTCCTGAAATGGTGAAGCTCCTTATTTACAAAGGCTTCGGCGCCCTTTCCGTCGGATTGATGATCGCCGGAACGTGGATTGCGAGGAGCGGGCGTAACAATCAGCTCGACGTCTCAGGCGGCTCAGCGGTGCCAGAACTGCATTCGGCTCAAGATCAACGAATTCTTCTGGACGCAAGCTCACCCCCGCCCCCGATGGCTACCTCTCGTCCGTACACATCGAATGACTCTGAACTCGAAGACTGAATGACTGTCATCTCTCCACTCTTGACTGAAAACTGACTGGGCGCAGGTAGCCCCTAGGTACCCGAACCCGTTGTAATAGCGTAACTTGAGTGGTCTCATGACCGATGAAATGAAGCGCCAGGACGCGCTCGATTACCACTCCTCAGGCCGACCCGGAAAGATCGCGGTCGTCCCAACTAAACCGCTCAATAACCAGCGCGACCTCGCGCTCGCCTATTCTCCCGGCGTCGCTGTTCCCTGCCTCGAGATTCAAAAGAATCCGCAGGACGCCTACAAGTACACGGCCCGCGGCAACCTCGTCGCAGTCGTCACCAACGGAACCGCCGTCCTCGGACTCGGCAACATCGGAGCGCTCGCCGGCAAGCCGGTGATGGAAGGCAAGGCGAACCTCTTCAAGCAGTTCGCCGACCTTGATGTCTTCGACCTCGAAGTCGGATCCGAAAATCCCGACGACGTCATCAAGTTCTGTCAGTTGCTCGAACCGACTGTCGGCGGAATCAATCTCGAGGACATTCGCGCCCCGGACTGCTTCTATATAGAAGAGACGCTCCGCAAAACGCTCAAGATTCCGGTTTTCCACGATGACCAGCACGGCACCGCGATTATTTCCGGTGCGGCGCTTCTGAACGCGCTGGAAATTACCGGCCGCGACATCGCCGACGTCAAATGCGTTTTCTCGGGCGCGGGTGCTGCCGCGATTTCTACGGCCGAGCATTACGTGAGGTTGGGCGTGATGCGCGAGAACATTCTTCTAACCGATCGCCAGGGCGTCGTCTACAAGGGACGCGCCGGCGAAATGGATCCGTACAAGGCGCGGTTCGCGAATGAAACTTCAGCGCGAACGCTGAGGGATGCACTCGTTGGGGCCGATGTCTTTGTCGGCCTTTCCGTTGCGGGCGCGCTAACGGGCGACATGGTCGTGAAGATGGCGCCGCGTCCGATCATCTTCGCACTCGCCAACCCCGAGCCAGAGATTCTTCCCGAAGAAGTTCGCGCCGTTCGCGACGATGCAATCATCGCTACCGGACGCAGCGACTATCCAAACCAGGTCAACAACGTCCTCGGGTTCCCGTTTATTTTCCGCGGGGCGCTCGACGCCCGCGCGACCGAAGTGAACGAAGCAATGAAGATGGCCGCTACCCGCGCCCTCGCGTCACTCGCGAAAGAAGACGTTCCGGACAGCGTATCGCGACTCTATGGTTTGCGATCGGTGAAGTTCGGGCCGGACTATCTAATTCCCTTCCCGTTCGATCCTCGCGTTCTGTTGTGGGTCGCACCTGCAGTTGCGTGGGCGGCGGTCGCTACAGGCGTTGCAAGTGAATTCATCGACCTCGACGAATACCGCGAGCAGCTAGAGGCGCGTCAGGGACGAGCGCGCGGCGTGATGCGCGGAATCATCAATCGCGCTGTCAGCGATCCGAGGCGTGTCGTATTTCCGGAAGGCGAAGAGCCGAAAGTTATTCGCGCCGCGCAGCTCATCGTTGATGAAGGCATCGCCGAGCCGATCCTGCTCGGCAATCCGGATAACATCACGCGCGTTGCGCGCGAGAATGGAATCCCGCTTACGGATATCTGCATCGAAGACCCGGCAACGTCGGATCATCGCGAACAATACGCCGACTATCTCTGGCTCCGACGCCAACGAAAAGGTCTGAGCCTCGGCGAAGCAACCCGGCTTCTCTTCAACGGCAACTACTACGGTTCGGTGATGGTTGCTGTGGGCGATGCGGATGCCCTGGTATCGGGCGTGAACATGCATTATCCCGAGACGATTCGCCCCGCTCTTCAGGTCATCGGCGCGCATCCGAAAGCGCAGGTGGTGAGCGGCCTCTACATGCTCGTTTTTGAAAAACATGTTATCTTTTGTGCAGATACCACGGTCAACATCGATCCGTCTGCCGAGCAGCTTGCGCAAATTGCTTATTCGGCCGGCCGGATCGTTCGCACTTTGGGGATCACTCCCCGAATCGCGATGCTGTCGTTCTCCAACTTCGGATCCGTGAATCATCCGGAAGCGGAAAAAATGGCACGTGCGGTTCAACTGCTCCGTGAGCGGGACCCGTCAATGGTTGTTGATGGCGAGATGCAGGCCGATACCGCGCTCGACGAAGCACTGCTCCAATCCGGTTATCCGTTCAGCTCGTTGACCGAGACGGCGAACGTTTTGCTTTTTCCGAACCTGAGCGCCGGAAACATCGCCTACAAGCTGTTGAATCATCTGGG
>JBDUEH010000190.1:0-5274 GCA_040002555.1 Gemmatimonadales bacterium
CAAGCTTGAGATGGACAGCGCGAACAGGCGCACCGAGACGCTCGCCTTCCTCCTGCGCGATCTCGACGATGCTGATGGCAACCGAGAGCTCATGCATTGGCGATTGGCGCAAACTGCCCGAACGCCGTGAGGGCCGCCTGACCGAGACTTATACCACCGTCGTTGGGAGGAACGAAGTGATTTGTCCAGAATTTCAATCCTCGCGCCTTCAGCACGTTAGAAAGATCGCCAAGCAGAATCTCGTTTTGAAACACTCCGCCCGAGGCAACGACGATACCGATTGACTCTCTTGTGCATGCGTCGATGATTGCGTCAGCCAATCCGCGCGTAAATCCGTTGTGGAACGCCCGCGCAGTGTGCGGGATGTCGGCCCCGCGATGCCGATCAACTATGACTCCAGCCAACAGCGGTCTAAAGTCGAGTTCACCATCAATCAGCGGAAAGTCATAAGACGCAGTCGTTGCTGACTTTCCGGCAATCTGTTCGACCCAGATTGCCGCCTGTCCCTCGAACGTTATTTCACGCGTGAATCCGAGAAGAGCCGCCACGGTGTCGAACAGGCGACCCGCCGACGTCGTATCGAAAGATCGTGTGCCCGACGCGAGCAAACGGCCGGCTTTTGAAAACCTGTCGGGGAACAGGAAAGGAGCGCTCTCGAGATCGATGCCTTCAACGCATTGGTCCAGGAATCCTGCGGCTGCCTGTACCGGGAATTGTGCCGCCGCGTCACCGCCTGCGAGTTTCGCCGTCCTCAAGTGGGCAGCGCGCTCGAACCCCTCGAGAATGCTCCCGACAAACAGCTCCCCGCCCCAGATCGATCCATCGTCGCCGTAGCCGGTTCCGTCCAGCGCCACGCCGACGACGCGTTGATCCCACGCACCGCGCTCCGCCAACACCGACGCTACATGCGCGCGATGATGCTGCACCGCACCATGCTTCGCCGCGGGAAGCTTGTCCGCATAACCAGTGGACAAGTATTGCGGATGGAGATCACGCACCACGGTCAGGTCATCAGGTGACACGTCGTACATTTGAAGCAGATCGCGAATCGTCTCGCCAAACGAGCGAAACGCTGCGAAGTGCGAAAGATCGCCGATGTGCTGGCTGACGAATGCCTGGCCCTCGACAACGAGCGTCACGGCACTTTTCAAATCGGCTCCCACGGCCAGTATTGGCCCGGTCGCCGGCAGTGTGGTCACGGCACCGGGCGCGTATCCCCGGCTTCTCCTTAGAATCGTCGGCCCAAGCGATCCGGCACGCGTCACTGAATCCTCAACCCTGCGTGCGATGGGGCGCTCTCCAACGAGAAACGCATCGGCAATTTCGCTCAGCCGCTGAAGCGCATCTTCGTCCTCGTAGGCGATTGGTTCGCTCGACCGGTTAGCACTCGTCATCACGAGAATCTCGGGCGCGCCGGCCGCGAAGAGCAGATAGTGCAACGGCGTGTGAGGCAGCATGACGCCGAACGAATCGTTCTCTGGGGCGATGCCGGGCAGCTCGACGCGGGCTGGCACGAGAACAATCGGACGCGCTGAACTCGACAACAGCACTTCCGATTCGACAGACACATCGGCAATCAATCCGGCGGTGTCGAGATCGCGAACCATCAAAGCAAATGGTTTTTCTTTCCTGAACTTGCGGTCGCGCAGCTCAGCAACGGCAGCGGGATTTCCTGCATCACAAACGAGGTGATATCCGCCAAGTCCCTTCATGGCGAGAATTTTTCCACTCGTCAGAAGCTGGGCAGCCTGTCGCACCACATCGGCATCACCAGACGTTATCTCCGGTCCGCACCTCAACTCGTAGTGCGGACCGCATTTCGGGCACGCGACGGGCTGTGCATGAAAGCGCCTGCTCGACGGATCGTGATACTCGCCCGAACACAACGCATCCATTTCCCACTCGGCCATCGTCGTCGATTGCCTGTCGTACGGAAGCTCCCGAACAATCGAATAGCGCGGCCCGCATTCGGTGCAGTTGATGTATGGATATCCAAACCGAGGATCTCCGCGATCTGACAGTTCGGCAAGACATCGATCGCAAACCGGAAGGTCCGGCGAGATGCGTGTGGTCGGCTTTCCCTTTCGCGCACTTTCGCGAATCGCGAACTCGGTGAGTCCGGCGGCAAGCGCTGGCCTCACATCTATCTCAGCAATAGTAGAAGCCACCGGCGCCTGAACCTTTAACTCACTCAAGAATGTGCTGAGGTGGTCCGGCGTTCCCTCGACGTGAATCTCAACGCCCTCTTCGGCGTTCAGCACCCAGCCCGTAAGTGTATTCTGGCGCGCCAGCCGAAAAACGAACGGCCGAAAGCCGACGCCCTGAACTACACCGCGCACGCGAATCGAGCAGGCGCTTGTCACCAGCTTCCTATTCGCCTACCACGCAACCGCGGCCCTGCCAGCCGATCTGCTTCACTTTCCCGTCTTCAACGAGCACCGGAACCGTTCGCTCCGCGCCAACGTATTCGCGCATGCGACGACGTGCGTCGCTGTCTGACTCTACATCGTACTCATCGAACTCAACACGACGCATCTCGAGCCATTCGCGCAAATCCTGAGTGGACTGGCAAGACGACGTGCCAAACAGCTCAATCTTCGCCACGACTCAGCACCTCCAGACTTTCGCGCATAACGTGATAGATGGATGCCTGCACTTCCTGAATCCGCGGGATGTAATCCGATTGCACCACTGCAATGTGATCGGCCAGTCCTTTTCGCTTTATCTCCCCACCGTCATAGCCCAGCAAGGCGAACGTCATCAGGTTCCGCTTTCGCGCTTCCTCCAACGCCGCGATCACGTTGCGCGAGCCGCCACTGGTGGAAATTGCGATTGCAACGTCGTGCGGAGAAGAATGGGCGATCAGCTGACGCACAAAGATCACATCGGTACCGATGTCATTCGCGATCGCCGTGATGTTGGCCGGCTCCATCGACAAACTTATTGCGGGAATGGGCCGGTATCCCTCCGGCGGATCGACGCAATCGAGCGCCCAGTCATTCGCGTCGGTCGCGGATCCTCCGTTTCCGAAGATGATCAGCTTTCCACCATCGAGCAGCTTGTTCCTGATCGCGATAATCGCAGCGCTGATATTCTCCGACTCCTCGGCTGCGACTCTCGACCTCAACTGCGAATCGTCTTTGACCTTCATCACGATCGAGTCGGCAACTTCTCCAAGAAGATCACGCGTATCCGCCTGCTCCTTGCCGAGGAACGGATAAAGGAAACCGGAGGCGCCGACGTCGTGTCCGAGCTCGCGATGCTCGAAGAACACGTGAACCGTTTCCCAGAGCGTGTGGTAGAGAAGCTCTATCAACTCCTGGTGCATGAACGGATCGTCGGTGGGCGGCTCAGCCGAATACGAAGCCCATGACCCGGAGCAGCCCGGCATTGCGAACGTCATCGCGCCGCGTGCATCTGCCCACTGAAGCGCTGACGTTACTTCATCGTCTCCGTCGGGGGGACCGAAGCCCATCACCATGTCTTCCGGCTTGAGTAACGATGTAAGCCAGGGCCTGAAATCTGTCGACAAATCGATGGCCGGAAGCGCGCGCTTTCCAACGATCACCGGGTGCACGAACTCGACTGATACATGTTGAGCGTCGGTGGAATATGCGCCACGGCCGAACGCAATCAGCCGGCCTCCACTGAGGAACCTCTGCGACATCTCCTTGCATGCGAGCGCAAGGCGCGGGGCCTCTCTATCGAAGAACTCGGTGAACACGGGATTTCTGTCGAGCAGGCGCTGCTCGACGGATGCTGCGAGGGTTTTGCTCGTGAGGTTTCGCATGCCTCAACAGATTCGTGGAAGCGGATCGCCGACGAGCATGTCCACGATTCTCGTTCCGCCATAGAGCGTCGCAACCAGCACCGCGGCGGCTGGCTCCTCGCGAACTTCGCCAATGAGTCTCGCTTCCTCTCCGCCGGGCACGTTTCGTACAAGCCTCAGTGCCTCGTCCGCCGCATCTGCCGCGACGACAGCGAGGAACTGTCCTTCGTTGGCGATGTGCAGCGGATCAAGACCAAGGAGCTCGCATGCGCCGCGAACTTCGTCCCTGACAGGAATCGCTTCTTCCGAAAGATGAATCGACAATCCGCAGTCGAGGGCAAGCTCGTTCAACGACGTTGCGACTCCTCCGCGCGTTGGATCACGCATCCACCGAATCGAACCAGGCATTGCGTTGACGAGCGCCGTAACCATCGGCAGAACGCATCGCGAGTCCGAGCGGAGATCTGCTTCGATGTCGAGCTCTCCGCGTGCCAACAGAATCGTTATCCCGTGATCCCCGATTGGCCCTGACAACAGAATTCGATCACCGGTCTTCACCGATCGCGGATTCAAAGTCAGGCCTGGGAATAGTTGTCCCACACCGGTCGTAGTGATGTACATCTGATCGGTTTTCCCGTGCTCGACGACTTTGGTGTCGCCACCGACAATCGTCACTCCCGCTGACCGCGCCGCAGCCGACATCGCGCGCACTTCGCGCTCGAGAACCTTGGAATCGAGCCCGGCTTCGAGAACAAAGGAAACGACAAGGGAAATCGCTCTCGCTCCGCCGACCGCCAGATCGTTGACGGTTCCGTTAACCGCAAGCTCCCCGATCGACGAGCCGGGGAAAATGAGAGGCGTGACTACGAAACCGTCTGTCGTCAGCGCAATGCGAGTACCGTCAATTACAACCTGAGCCGCATCGCCCAACTCCGGCGATGGACCTTCGTAGAGAATTGGCGCGAACAGGCCGTCGATGAGCCGGCGCGTCGCCTTGCCTCCGGCTCCGTGTGCCATCTCGATTTGAGATTCACGAAACCGGATTTTCGGCTCGGCGCCGTTCACCGGTTGGGTGCCGCTCAGACTGTCGCCGCTTCGCGACTCGCCGATACTGTCTTGCGGTGTTCGTAATTGAAGTACGCTGCGCATGAACCTTCCGACGACACCATCAACGCGCCGACCGGTCGCTCTGGAGTACACTCACGCCCGAACAGCTTGCACTGGTGCGGTTTGAGAACGCCCTTGAGAACTTCGCCGCATTGTGCGGCTTTCGGATCTGTGACTCGCACGCCTGCAAACTTGAACTGCGCTTCGGCGTCCCATGCCGAGTATTCAGGGCGGATGCTCAATGCCGACTGGGAGATGAATCCAAGTCCTCTCCACTCGAAATACGGCCTGAGCTGAAAGACCTCGGCCATCGCCTTGAGCGCCGCCTTGTTTCCTTCCCATGGAACGACACGCTTGTATTGATTCTCGACGATCGACGTGCCGGACTTCAACTGGCG
>JBDUEH010000191.1:0-5272 GCA_040002555.1 Gemmatimonadales bacterium
GTCGATGTTTTTGCACGTCGCTCCGCAGCCGACCCCGCAAGCTTCCTCAACGCCTTCTTCGCGGCCGTCGTGTCCTGCTCATCCCACACCGGATGCGTATAGGTCATCGCCTCGCCCCAGTATGCCATCGCGAAACTCGGATCAGCGCGTTGAGCCTTCACGAACTCGGCTGCGGCGGCGTCGTACTCGAAGCTGTGCAGAAAAAGTACGCCGCGGATGAAGTGCGGCTGGGCCGCGTCAGACCCTGCGGTCGGGAAGTAGATGGTGCCGAGGCGAGTGCTCTGGCCGCACGCGGCGTCGCCGATCGCGATCACGCCCACGGTCATCAAAGCGCGCCACAAGGTCTTCACGCTTCAGGCGTCCGTTTGAGTAACTGATACCTGGACTTCGCCACCGGCGTATTGAACCTGGACCAACCACGGCGAGCAACATACGGCGCAATCCTCGACGTACGATTGGTTTGACCCACCGCCTGGATCGACGGCGATCTCGACTTCTTCACCACAGTAAGGACACACGACCAGGGCCTCCGTGTCAGCGACACCGTCGCCGAGTGGAAAGTCTTCGTCGAGCGACAGATCCTCATCCTCTTTCATTCAGTTACCGATTGTGTTCCGTCGGGCGGAACAAGTTTCGCAGCGTGTCTGGGAAAATAGGAAGAATCGCAGAATCGTGCACTGAAACTCTTGTTGCACGGGGGCTGACTTTCACCTATGTATTGCTGCCGCGGAGCCCACCGTTGACCCACATTGTCTTGCTTTCATCTCCCGAGTTCAGTCGCAAGGGTGTCATACGCATTGCGGCTGCGATAATTCTTGGCGCCGTCACGACAGCGGCTGCCCGACCATCATTGTTGGTCGCTCAGGTGCAGGCTGAAGTTGACCCACGCGCAGAAGCGTCGCGCTTACGCGACACGGGAGACTTCCAGGCAGCAGTAAGCTTGCTTCGTTCTCACCTGGCTTTGCATCCCGATGACGGGGACGCGCTTCGGATGCTCGCACAGACGCTTTACTGGACGAAGGATGTAGCGGCAGCGCGAGTGGTGTCAGAGCAGGCGCTCAAGGCCCATCCGGAAGACACAGAGCTTCGTCTCCAGTATGCGCAGATGCTGGTCGAGACGGGGTCGGGAAATCGAGCTCGGGAGCTGTTGGCGCAAGTTGGGTCTCCAGCCACCGGCGGGCGCGCTGACGCCATGCTCGGCACTCTCGACTACTCGGAAGGCGACTGGGCTTCTGCCGACAAGCGCCTCGCCTCGGCCATCGCATCCGGCGACGTCGATCCCGCAATCCGAAAAATCCATACTGACATCGCAGTATTGACCGCGCCCTGGATAAGGATTGAACCGCGCTATCAACACGACGATCAGCCGATCAACCGAAAGGGTGCAAGCGCTGAAGCCGGTTGGTATCTCGTTCCATCGACATCGATCTCGATACGCGGCAACGGGATGCAGATCGATCTGAGTGACACTGCTACAAGAACTGTGTCGCAGGCAGAACTCGAGGTTAGGCACTATGCGGCCGCGGCGCGCGCCGAGATTGCCGCCAGTCTTGGTGGAGTGACCAGATCGTTTGGAACGTCGAGCGATGTTATCGGCGCAGCAGGAATCGCATTTCGGCTCCCCAACCACTTTAAGCTCGGCGGACGCGCTTCACGATCGGCATACCTCGCGACAGAAGCGAGTCTTTCTCGATCCGTGATGACGAACACGGCCATCGGTTCTCTCCAGCTCGATCATCCGAGCGGCTGGCTCGGCGAAGCGGCCTATCAGTTCCAGCGGTTTCCGGATTCGAATAGCAGCACGAGTGGATATGTCTGGATTCTTGCGCCGGTGGTGCATTCCGCGCCGCTCGACATTCGAGTCGGTTACAGCGGAGCAATCGAGAATTCGTCCGAAAGCCGGTTCAGTCTCACCCATCCAACGCAGCCATACCTGCCGGGCGATTCACGGTACGACCTCAGTGGATCCTATCAGCCGTACTACACACCGATCGACCTTCAAAGCCATTCAGCTATTGGTAGTATCAACGCGCGCCCAAACCAGATGACGACGTTCAATCTCGGTGGGTCGTACGCATTTCGCGCGACCGAAAGCGCTCCAGTGCTGCGGGCAATCAGCACACCCGCACCGGTGACCACGACAGTGCAAAGATCTTCTTACACGCGGCATTTCAATCCATGGAATGCGCACGGATCGCTCTCGCTCAATGCCTCAAACGATCTCGGAGTGATCGCAAACGCTGAGATGTTCCGGACTGGGTTCTACACTGCTTCGAGCGCTTCGGTTGGCCTCGTGTACCGTTTTGCGAATCGCGCGATTCAGAAGGCAGGCGGCTACTGAACTCCAGCGATAATTCGCTGTGGCGGCATCGAAGCGCGGTCGATGTCCGTTTTGTTGACCGGATCGCGCTCAGCGCACTTTCGGGAATCGGAATCGCCGCCATTCTTCGATTGGCTGATTGGTGGTTTCGCGCTGGCCATGTTGCCCAGCCCATGTTGTTTGCCTTGCTGTCACTCGCGTTCTGGTATGGAATCAGTCGGGTGGTGCTGGGATGGATAAATTACGCGGGAATAGCAAAGCCAGTTCATCGTCCTGCACCGGACGGACTGCGCGTTGCGATCTTCGTTACCAGCGCACGTGGCGAACCGCTGTCGATGTTTGAAAAAACGCTTGCTGCCTGCGCGCGAGTCCGCTACCCGCATCGAACTTACCTTCTGGACGACACGAGAGATGCGCGCTTCGCCAGGGTTACCGCCGACACCGATGCAACTCATCTCGAGTTGCTCGACGTCCCCGGTGCCAAGGCGGGAAAGATTAACCGTGCGCTCGAGTTGACGTCGGAAGATTTCATTCTCGTGCTCGATCCAGACCACATTCCGTTTCCGGAATTTCTCGATCGCGTTCTCGGTCACTTCGCTGACGACGATGTTGGTTTCGTGCAGGTCGCACAGGCGTACTACAACCAGTCTCGATCGTTCACAGCCGCAGGTGCCGCCGATCAGACCTATGCGTTCTACGGACCGGGACAGATGGGCTTGTTTGGTCACGGCGCCGCAGTCGCCATCGGCGCCAATTGCACCTTCCGGCGAACCGCACTCGTGTCGATAGGCGGTCACGGAATCGGGCTCGCCGAGGACCTCGTTACTGCAATTCGTCTTCACGCCGAGGGCTGGAAATCCGTCTACGTGCCGGAGGTAGTGAGCCGAGGACTGGTGCCTGAGGATCTCGGGTCGTTCTTGAGGCAACAGCTGAAATGGTCGCGTGGCGTATATGAAGTCGTGTTCGCCGAGCTGCCACGGGCGATGCGTACGCTTCGTTGGAGGCAGAGACTTTCCTATCTCACGATTGGCACCTACTATTTTTCCGGCGTTACCGCGCTTTTGTATCTGATTTTTCCATATCTATATCTGTGGACCGGAACTCAACCTGCGTCAATGCGATTCGCTGAGTTCGTTAGTGAGACATCGCCGGTCGCTCTGATCGGGATGGTGATCTACCTCTTCGGACAGCGATGGCTGTGTGATCGCGGCACCGAGACAGGCTTTCATCTCAGGGGACTGGCGTTGAAGACCGCCTGCTGGCCGATTTTTCTCGCTGGAACTGTACTGGCAATCGTTCGCGCCGACATTCCGTACATACCAACCGCCAAGGAATCTGTGCGCGGACGATTTCTGAACCTCGCGTGGCCGTCTCTCGCTTTGATCCTCCTCTATCTCATAACCATCGCGCATGTGTTGCGAACACGAATGCTCGTGGCGTCGGAAGGCTCGCTCGAGCTGAGCAGCGAAGCCGTGTGGGGAATGCTTGCCTTTGCTGCAATACCTGTTCTCATGTCGCTTGGAGCTCTTCGAGCTGCGTGGCAGGCGCGTACAATTCCGTCGCGTCCTCCATGGGATGCTATCGACGTCACAACGATAGGCGGACCATGAGAGCCCGACATCGCCTGTTGTTGTTTGCTATTGGAGTCGGAGCCGCTCTCCTAGGGTCGGTTGCGCTGACGACGGTTTCGTCAACATCGGAAGGTCCCGTCTCCGGCGCTCTCGATCGACTGGGTACAACGTTCGGAACGTTCGAGCATGCGATGCGAGGACGGTTTTCGGGACCGGGACGGATCGCCGATCTCAAGTGGTTCGATGCGTATCGTAATTCTACCACGAAGCTGAAACATCCCGATGTCGTGCTGCTGGGCGCTTTTGATTCGAAGCTTCCGTCCACGCTCGACGGCATCGTTGGGCTTGAGCAGAAGCTCGGCACCACTTTTCCGTTGGTTCAGGTCTACTCGGCGTGGGGCGATCGACCGGATCAGGATTTTCCCCTTGAGCTCCTGACAGCGATCTCCGACGTCGGCTCGGTCCCTGTTGTGACCTGGGAACCGTGGCTAAGCGACTTTGCGAGTGACAAGCACCCGCGGATTCCTCTTCGCGACCAAAGAGACCGGCATGGAATGGCAGCCATTGCGTCAGGAGAATACGACTTCTACATCGACGCGTGGGCGTTGAGCGCTGCGAAGTTCGGTCACCCGGTTTTCATCCGGCTTGGGCACGAGATGAATGATCCATATCGGTATCCATGGGGACCGCAGAACAATACCAATCTCGAGTTCATCTCTGCATGGAGGCATGTTGTCGATCGTTTCCGGCACGCTGGCGCGATGAACGTACTGTGGGTATGGTCGCCACATGTGGCTTACGAGTATTGGGAGACCTACTATCCGGGTAACGACTATGTGGACTGGGTTGCGACCGGTGCGCTGAACTTTGGACCAATTGCACAGTGGTCGCGCTGGTGGACGTTCAAGGAAATCTTTGGCGAGAAGTATCCAATGCTCGCGTCCTTTGGAAAACCGGTGATGGTGGCGGAGTTTGGCTCGCTTGCCGTGGGAGGAAATCGAGCCGGCTGGTACCGCGATGCCCTGGATGATCTCAAAACGAAGTATCCCGAAATCCGCGCTGTTTTGTTCTTCAACGTTAAGGACGATCAGACGGTTACGTACCAGAGAGTTGACTGGACGATCGACGGCGATAGCGCCGTCTTGCGCGCCGTTCGCCCGACGACCAAGAGTTTGGCGCCGCTGAACTGACATGCGGGCCCCCTACAGATTCATGACAAAGTATTTCATTGCCCACACATGAGTTTCCCCTACTGTTGTGCAACCGCGCAGACGCTGAAAGCGCCCCATCCACGGTCCTAACATAGGAGTGAGCCGGTGCCGCACATCAATTATCTCGCAGTGCTCGTTTCGGGAGTGGTGATTTTCATGCTTGGCGGTCT